>JANWHI010000098.1 GCA_025450495.1 Candidatus Dormiibacter sp.
CCGCGCGGCCGCGCGCGCTGGCGGGCAGCACCATCGTCACCCCGAGTCCGCCGCCGTCGCGGTTGCGCGCCTGGATGCTGCCGCCGTGCAGCGCCACGGCGCGTGCCGCGATCGCCAGTCCCAGGCCTTCCCCGCCCGCGCTGCGGTGCTCGCGCGCCGCTTCCACGCGGTAGAAGGGCTCGAAGATGAGCCCGAGATCCTTCTCCGGCACGCCCGGACCGCGGTCCTCGACGGCGACCTCGATGCTGTCGCCCGGTGCGGCGCGCGTCACGCGCCGCGCCGCGATCGAAACCAGGGTGCCCGCCGGGCTGTAGCGCACGGCGTTGCGGATCACGTTCTCGAACGCGCTGCGCAGCGCCTCCGGATCGCCCGACATCGTTAGACCCGGCGACGCCTGCAGGTCTACCAGGCAGCCCTGCGCGTCCGCCTCGATGGCCACATCGGCGGTGATGGTGTGCAGCACCTCGCCGACGTCGACGCTGACCTGCTCGAGCGCCCCGGCCGGGCGCTCCAGCCGCACCAGCCGCAGCGTGCGTGCGATCAGCTGCTCGAGCCGGTCGGCCTCGAAGGCGATGCGCGCGAGGTGGCGCTCGGCGTTGCCATCCCCGCGCCGGGCGAGCGACAGCGCCAGCTGCAGCCGCGCCAGCGGCGAGCGCAGCTCGTGTGAGACGTCGCGCAGCAGCTGCTGCTTGGCCTCGAGCAGCTGCCGCAGCCGCTCGGCCATGGCGTCGAGGTCCGCCGCCAGCAGCCCGAGATCGTCCTGCCGGCCGCGCAGTGCCGGCAGCACGCGCACGTTGAGGTCACCGCCGGCCATGCGGCGGGTCGCCAGCCGCAGCCGGTCCACGGGAGCGGCCAGGTAGCGGGCCAGGAAAAAGCACACCGCGGCACTGACGCCGAGCGCGATCACCAGGATCGACAGCGGCACGCCCGGCAGCTCGAGCTCGCCGAACAGCCGCGGGCTGTCGCGCACCGGCCCGATGACCACGTGGTAGGTGCTGCCGCCCGGGCCGACCAGCACCAGCGCTCCGCCGATCGGGGCGATGGTCGCGGCGCCGCTCTTCGAGTCGTTCGCGGCGAGCGAGGCCGGCAGCGGCCGGCTGAGCATCTCGTGCCCCTCGGGCGTCACGATGAAGGTACGCGCGCGCGCCTCACCCGGCAGTGACTGCAGCCAGCTCTCGAGCGCCTTGGCGCCGCCGGACTCGAACACGCGCGCGGCCTGCGCAAACAGCTGACCGCGCACCACCCACGGACGGTCGGTACGGTGCGTGGTGGCGTTGACCGCGACACTGAGGGTGCCGACCAGGATCAGCGCGAGCGCCAGCCAGAACGCGAGAAAGATCCGCCAGTAGAGCGAATGCATTGCTAGCCCGGTGCGCGCCCCTCGCCTGCGGCCGGCTCGGCGCTGCGCGCCGGTGCCAGAGTGAGCGCGTAGCCGGTACCGCGCACGCTCTGCACGTTGACGCGGTCGGTGTAGCGCAGCAGCTTGCGGCGCAGGTTCGACACGTGCGTGTCGAGGCTGCGGTCGGTCGGCAGCAGGCGCCGGCCGAGCGCCTGCAGCATGAGATCGTCGCGGGTCACGGTGCGGGTGTCGGCACGTACCAGCAGTTCCAGGATGCGCAGCTCCGCCGAGGTCAGCTCGAGGTCACGGTCGCCGACGTCGGCGCGGCGGGCCCGCAGGTCGAGCCGCAGCGGGCCCCACAGGATCAGCCCGCTCGCGCCCTGCGCCTCGCCCGGCATGCGCCGCAGCACGGCGCGGATGCGCGCCACCAGCTCACGCGGGCTGAAGGGCTTGGCGAGGTAGTCGTCGGCGCCCATCTCGAGCCCGACCACGCGGTCGACCTCCTCGCCCCGCGCGGTCAGCATGATCACCGGCACGCGGCTTACGGCACGGATGCGGCGCAGCACCTCGAACCCAGACAGCTCCGGCAGGCTGACATCGAGCACCACCAGGTCCACCGGGGTGCGCGCCAAGTGCGCCAGCCCCCCAGGCCCGGTGGCCGCGGTGGCCGTGGCGAAGCCCTCCGGGCCCAGGTATTCGACCAACATCGCGCACAGCTCCTGGTCGTCGTCGATGACCAGCAGGCTGGCCTTGGGGTCGTTGGCCGCGTCCCGGGGTTCCATGGAGGAACGATACACGCTCCGCCATCCAGGCGGTCCGTTGCGCTGCAGAACGCAGATTTCTTTGCACTTCTTTGCCACCCGGTTACACCACCGTGGGGCCGGGTATGCGAACTTGGGCTGTCTCCTCCTGGGGGCGGCAGGGTGGTCCATGCCGCCCCATTTTTTTGGCGATTGTGTACCCTACCCGCGGCCCTGCCGGCCGTAGCCCCTGGAGCCGTGCGACCTGTGAAAACCCTGCAAGCGCCCGATTCATGAACGACGAGAACCGCTATCTCGCTGCCCCGGTCGACACCCCCCGGGGCTGGCGCGAGCGGCTGCTGACGCGCCGGGTGCTCGTCATCATCGCGCTGGTCATCGCCCTGGCGCTGGTCGCGTGGCTGCTCACGCCCAAGGCCACCCAGCGCCCGGCCGGCCGTTTCGCCAACAGCGGTCCGATGCCGGTGGTGGCCGCGGCCGCGCGCGCCGGCGATATGCCGATCACGCTCATCGGGCTCGGCACCGTCACCCCGCTCGCCACGGTCACGGTGCAGAGCCAGATCGCCGGGCAGATCATGCACATCTCCTTCCGGGAGGGGCAGACGGTCAAGGCGGGCGACCCGCTGCTCGAGATCGACCCGCGCCCCTACCAGGTCGCCCTCGAGCAGGCCCAGGGGGCGTTGCTGCGCGACAAGGCACTGCTGGCCAATGCCCACGTCGACCTCGACCGCTACCAGACCCTGTTCGCGCAGGACTCCATCGCCGAGCAGCAGCTCGCCACGCAAAGATCCCTCGTGGCGCAGGACGAGGGTGCGGTGAAGACCGATCAGGGACAGATCGACGCGGCGAAGCTCAACATCGCCTATTGCCACATCGTCTCGCCCATTACCGGCCGCGTCGGACTGCAGCAGGTGAACGTCGGCAACTACGTGACGCCGTCCGAGCCCAACGGGCTGGTCGTCGTGACGCAGCTGCAGCCGATCACGGTGGTTTTCACGCTGCCGGAGGACGAGATCCCCGGCCTGCTCAAGCAGGTGCACGCCGGCGCCACACTGCCGGTGAGCGCTTTTGACCGCAGCAACACCCACCAGCTCGCCAGCGGCACCCTGCAGTCGATCGACAGCCAGATCGACACCACCACCGGCACCATCCGCCTCAAGGCGGTGTTTCCCAACGCCGACGAGAGCCTGTTCCCGCAGCAGTTCGTCAACGTCGTGCTGCTGCTCGACACGCTGCACGGCGCCACGCTGATCCCGCAGTCGGGCGTGCAGCGCGGCGCCCCGGGTACCTATGTGTATGTCGTCGACAGCGCCGCGCAGACCGTGAGCGTGCGCAAGGTGACCCTGGGTGCGGGGGACGCCACGAACGTCGTGGTCACCCAGGGGCTGAAGCCGGGTGAGACGGTAGTCGTGGACGGCGCCGACAAGCTCAAGGATGGCGCCAAGGTGCTGCTGCGCCAGGCTGGCCCGGGCACCGCGCCGACCGTTTCAACCCCGGCTGCCGACCCGCAGCAGCATCCGGGTCAGGCACGCGGCAAGGGCGGGCACCGCAAACAGCAGCAGCCGAGCAGCCAGGGCGGCGGATGAGCGGGGCCCCCAGCCCCGCTCGGTGAAGCAGCGACATGAACCCGTCCCGCATATTCATCCTGCGGCCGGTCGGCACATCGCTCCTCATGGTGGCGATCCTGCTCACCGGTATCGTCGCCTACGGCTTCCTGCCGCTGTCGGCGCTGCCCGAGGTCGACTATCCGACCATCCAGGTCCAGACCTTCTATCCGGGCGCGAGCCCTGAGGTCATGACCTCGGCCGTGACGGCACCGCTCGAGGTGCAGTTCGGGCAGATGCCCGGCCTCAACCAGATGTCCTCGACCAGCTCGGGTGGCGCCTCGGTAATCACGCTGCAGTTCAGCCTGACGCTGAGCCTCGACATCGCCGAGCAGGAGGTGCAGGCGGCCATCAACGCCGCCGGTAACCTGCTGCCGTCCGACCTGCCCGCTCCGCCGATCTACGCCAAGGTAAATCCGGCGGATGCGCCGATCCTCACCCTCGGGATCGTCTCGAAGACTCTGCCGCTGACGCAGCTCGAGGACCTCGCCGACACGCGCATGGCGCAGAAGATCTCGCAGATCGAGGGCGTGGGCCTGGTGAGCGTCAGCGGCGGCCAGCGGCCCGCGGTGCGTATCGTTGCCAACGTGCGCTCGCTTGCCGCCTACGGGCTCAACATCGATGACCTGCGCACCACCATCGCCAACGCCAACGTCAACTCGCCCAAGGGCACGCTGGACGGCCCGGCGCGTTCCTGGACCATCAACGCCAACGACCAGATCCAGAGTCCGGATGCCTACGAGAGCATCATCGTCGCCTACAAGAACGGCAACCCCATCCGCCTCTCGGACGTGGCGGACGTGGTCAGCGGCGCGCAGAACCTCTACCTCGCCGGCTGGGTGAACACCACGCCCGGCATCATCCTCAACATCCAGCGCCAGCCGGGCGCGAACGTGATCCAGGTCGTCGACCGCATCAAGAAGCTGCTGCCGGCGCTGTCGGCATCGCTCCCCGCGGCGGTCGACGTCTCGATCCTCACCGACCGCACCAACACCATCCGTGCTTCGGTCCACGACGTCGAGTTCGAACTGTCGCTGGCGGTCATCCTGGTGGTGCTGGTGATCTTCCTGTTCCTGCGCAGTATCCCGGCCACCATCATCCCGAGCCTGTCGGTGCCGCTGTCGCTGGTCGGCACGCTCGCCGCGATGTATCTGCTCGGCTTCAGCCTCAACAACCTGTCGCTGATGGCGCTCACCATCGCCACCGGCTTCGTGGTCGACGATGCGATCGTCATGATCGAGAACATCTCGCGCTACATCGAGGAAGGCATGAAGCCGCTCGAGGCGGCGCTCCGGGGTGCCGGCGAGATCGGCTTCACCATCGTGTCCCTGACCGTGTCGCTGATCGCGGTGCTGATACCGCTGCTGTTCATGGGTGACGTGGTCGGGCGCCTGTTCCACGAGTTCGCCATCACCCTCGCCGTCACGATCGTCATCTCGGCCGTCGTGTCGCTGACCCTGGTGCCGATGCTGTGCGCGAAGCTGCTGCGCCACCACGACGCCAGCGAGGAGAGCGGCATCGCGCGCTGGGCGAACCAGAAATTCCAGGCGCTCATCGACAACTACGGGGTGGCGCTCAAGTGGGTGCTGGAGCGCCAGCCGCTGACGCTCGCGGTGGCGGTCGCTACCCTGATCGTGACCATCCTGCTGTACGTGTTCATCCCCAAGGGCTTCTTCCCGGTGCAGGACACCGGCGTCATCCAGGCCATCACCGAGGCGCCGCAGTCGGTGTCGTACGCCGAGATGGCACGGCGCCAGGCGTCCATGGCGCAGGCGCTCCTCAAGGACCCGGACATCGTCAGCCTGTCCTCGTTCATCGGCGTCGACGGCACGAACATCACGCTCAACAGCGGCCGGATGCTGCTCAACCTGAAACCGGTAAGCGATCGCTCGCAGTCCGCCAGCCAGATCATCCGCCGGCTGCAGCAGCAGACCGCGGACGTCACCGGCATCTCGATCTACATGCAGCCGGTCCAGGACCTGTCGATCGACACCACGGTGAGCCGCACCCAGTACCAGTTCGTGCTCGAGGACGCGAACCCGGACGAGTTCAACACCTGGGTGCCGAAGCTGGTGGAGCGCCTGCAGCAGCTGCCGCAGCTCGAGGACGTGGCCAGCGACCAGGAGAACCAGGGGCTGGCCGCCTATCTCACCATCGACCGCGACACCGCCGGCCGCTTCGGCATCACCCCCGCCACGGTCGACAACGCGCTCTATGACGCCTTCGGGCAGCGCATCGTCTCGACGATCTTCACGCAGTCGAACCAGTACCGCGTCATCCTGCAGGCGGATGCCTCGCTCATGGCGTCCCTCGATGCGCTCGGCACCATCTACCTGCCCTCCTCCACCGCCGTCGGCGGCCAGGTGCCCCTGTCGGCGCTGGTCAAGGTATCGACCCGGCTGTCACCGCTGTCGATCGACCACCTCGGCCAGTTCCCTGCGACCACCGTGTCCTTCAACCTCGCCGCCGGCGCCGCCCTCGGCGACGCGGTCGATGCCATCCGCAAGGCCGAGACCGAGATCGGCCTGCCGCCGAGCGTGCTGACGACCTTCCAGGGTGCGGCGCTCGCCTTCCAGGCCACCCTCGGCAACGAGCTGTTCCTGATCATCGCCGCCATCGTCACCGTCTACATCGTGCTCGGGGTGCTGTACGAGAGCTTCATCCACCCGATCACCATCCTCTCGACCCTGCCCTCGGCCGGCGTCGGGGCGCTGCTGGCGCTGCTGCTGGCGCGCTCGGACCTCGGCGTCATCGGCATCATCGGCATCATTCTCCTGATCGGCATCGTCAAGAAGAACGCCATCATGATGATCGACTTCGCGCTGGTGGCCGAGCGCGAGCAGGGCATGGAGCCGCGCGAGGCCATCTATCGCGCCTCGCTGCTGCGCTTCCGGCCGATCCTCATGACCACCATGGCGGCGCTGCTCGGCGCACTGCCACTGATGCTCGGCTCCGGCACCGGCTCGGAGCTGCGTCACCCGCTCGGCATCACCATCGTCGGCGGCCTGATCCTGTCGCAGCTGCTGACGCTGTTCACCACGCCGGTGATCTACCTGTACTTCGACCGCCTGGAGCGCCGCCTCGCCGGCTGGCGGGGCGCGGAGCCGGCGCCGAGCGGCTCGGGCGCGCAATGAGCCTCAGCAGCATCTCCGAGCCGTTCATCCACCGGCCGGTGGCCACGACGCTCCTGACCGTGGGCATCGCGCTCGCCGGCGGCATCGCCTACTTCAGGCTGCCGGTCGCACCGCTGCCGCAGGTGGATTTCCCCACCATCTCGGTCAATGCCTCCATGGCTGGCGCCAGCCCCGACGTCATGGCCGCCACCGTCGCCACCCCGCTCGAGCGGCACCTGGGCCAGATCGCGGACGTGTCCGAGATGACCTCCTCGAGCTCCACCGGAGCGGCGCACGTGACGCTGCAGTTCGGCCTCGACCGCGACATCGACGGCGCGGCCCGCGACGTCGAGTCGGCCATCAACGCGGCACGCGCTGACCTGCCGGCCGCGCTGCGCAGCAACCCCACCTCCCGCAAGGTGAATCCGGCCGACTCGCCGGTCCTCATCCTCACCCTCACCTCCCGCACCCTGACGCCGGGTCAGCTGTACGACGCCGCCGAGACCATCCTGTCCCAGAAACTCTCGCAGGTGAGCGGCGTCGGCCAGGTACAGATCGGCGGCAGCTCGCTGCCGGCGGTGCGCGTCGAGCTGAACCCGAGCGCGCTGTTCAAGTACGGCATCGGTCTCGAGGACGTGCGCGCCGCGCTGGCGGCGGCCAATGCCAATACCCCCAAGGGCTCGATCGACGTCGGCGGGCAGCGCTACCAGATCTACACCAACGACCAGGCCACGAGGGCCGCGCAGTACCGCAACATGGTGATCGCGTATCGCAACGGCGCGGCGGTGCGCCTGGCGGACGTGGCCGAGGTACTGGACTCGGTCGAGAACGTGCGCAACGTCGGGCTCGCCAACGGCGAGGCGGCCGTGCTGGTCATCCTCTACCGTCAGCCCGGCGCCAACATCATCGAGACGGTGGATCGCGTCACGGCGCTCATCCCGACGCTGAAGGCCTCCATCCCCACCGACATCGACATCAAGGTGGCCATGGACCGCACGGTCACCATCCGCTCCTCGCTCAATGCGGTGAAAGTCACGCTCGCGATCGCCGTGGGGCTGGTGATCCTGGTCGTGTTCCTGTTCCTGCGCAACTGGCGCGCCACGCTGGTACCGGCGGTGGCGGTGCCGATCTCGCTGCTCGGCACCTTCGGCGCCATGTACCTGCTCGACTACAGCCTCGACAACCTGTCGCTCATGGCGCTCATCATCGCAACCGGCTTCGTCGTCGACGACGCGATCGTGGTGCTGGAGAACATCACCCGCCACATCGAGGCGGGCACGCCGCGCTTCCAGGCGGCGATCATCGGCTCGCGCGAGGTCGGCTTCACGGTACTGTCCATGAGCCTGTCGCTGGTGGCGGTGTTCATCCCCATCCTCATGATGGGCGGGGTGGTCGGACGGCTGTTCCGCGAGTTCTCCATCACGCTCTCGGTGGCAGTGCTGGTGTCGCTGCTGGTATCGCTCACCACCACGCCGATGATGTGCTCGCGCCTCATCCGCTCCAGAAGCGAGCGCGGCGAGGGACGGCTGTTCCAGCTCAGCGAGCGCGCCTTCCAGGGGATGCTCGACGGCTACGCCCGCTCGCTGCGCTGGGCACTGCGCTACCGGGGACTGGTCATGGTGCTGCTCGTCGCCACCGTGGCGTTCAATATCTACCTGTACATGACGATTCCGAGGGGCTTCTTCCCGCAGCAGGACACCGGCCGACTGATCGGGGGCATCCAGGCCGACCAGGCGATCTCCTTCCAGTCGATGTCGGTGAAGCTGCGGCAGTTCATCCACATCGTGCAGAGCGACCCGGCGGTCGACACGGTGGTCGGCTTCACCGGCGGCGGCTCGGCCGGCGGCGGGCAGGTGAACAGCGGCTTCATCTTCGTCTCGCTCAAGCCCAGGGCCGAGCGACACCAGTCGGCCGACCAGATCATCGGGCGGCTGCGCCCGAAGCTGAACCAGGTGGCCGGCGCGCGCCTGTTCCTGCAGGCCGCGCAGGATATCCGCGTCGGCGGGCGGCAGAGCAACGCCGAGTATCAGTACACGCTGCAGGCCGACAGCATCGCCGACATCTACACGTGGGCGCCCAAGCTCACCGAGGCGCTGCAGCATTCGCCGGTGCTCACCGACGTCAATTCCGACCAGCAGCAGAACGGGCAGGAGATCGAGCTGGTCATCGACCGCGACACCGCTGCGCGCCTGAAGCTCAACCCGGCCGCCATCGACAACACGCTTTACGACGCCTTCGGTCAGCGCGACGTCTCGACCATCTACAACGCGCTCAACCAGTATCACGTGGTGATGGAGGTGGCACCGCAGTACTGGCAGAGCCCGGACACACTGAAGAACCTCTGGGTCAGCACCGCCGGCGGCACGGTGAGCGGCAGCCAGTCGAGCAACGCCGTCGCCGGTACCGTGGTCTCGACCAAGACCGCCGCCAGCGGCACGGCCGCAGAGCTCGCCACCGACACCGCGCGCAACCAGGCCACCAACGCTCTCGCCAACTCCGGGCGCGGCGCGGTGTCGACCGGCGCCGCCGACAGCACCGCCGCGGAGACCATGGTGCCGCTCGCGGCCTTCAGCCACTACGAGCCGGGCAACACGCCGCTCGCGGTCAACCACCAGGGGACCTTCGTCGCCACCACCATTTCCTTCAACCTGGGGCCCAACTACTCGCTGAGCGATGCGCAGCGCGCCGTCACCGCCGCGGTCAACGAGATCGGCATGCCGGCGACCATCCACGGCAGCTTCCAGGGCACGGCGCGTTCCTATGAGCAGTCGACCTCCAACGAA
>JANWHI010000099.1 GCA_025450495.1 Candidatus Dormiibacter sp.
CGCCGCTCATCACCCCACGGTACCGCAGGTGGGTGAAAAGAAGCAGGCCGCCAGGGGTGGGTGCGAGCGGCGGCCGTGCAGGACCGCCCATCCGATGGCCGCGGCACCGAGGGTGAGCGCCGCGGCTCCTCCGACCAGCACCGGGGCAGGGCCCTCGAGGTGCAGGACGCGCTGCCAGCCTCGGCGCTGCGCGCGCACCGCCTCCTCGAGAAGGGCCAGGGATCGCGCGTAGATGCGCTCCTGCTCCGCGCGTGACAGGCGCGACGCCGCCAGCGCCTGCACGACCTCGGTGGCGACGTCGACCAGCCCCTGTACTGACGCCGGCGCCTGCCTGTTCGATCCGCGATTCTCCAGGGCGCCGTCGAGGATGTCTGCAGAGTTCACTGTCGGCCCTCCATCGTTCGTTCCGCGGGCAGGGGCGCCCCGAGCTGCTTGCGCAGCGCTGTGATCGCCCGGAATGTCAGCAGCTTGACCGCCCCCTCGCTGCGTTCCATGATCTCCGCGATCTCGCGGTTGCGCAGGTCACCGCCGAAGCGCAGCAGCACCGCCTCGCGCTGATCGTCGGGCAGCCGCGCAACTGCGGCGCGAACCTCGGCGGCGCGCTCGCGATGCTCGACGATGAGCTCGGGCGACAGGGCGTCGACGGGTTGGTGCGCGTCGAGGTCGACCCACGCCGGACGGCGTGACTGGCGCGCCACCAGGTTGGCGGCGACGCGGTACAGCCAGGCCGAGTACGGCACGCCGCGCCATTCGAAGCGGGGAATGTCCTCGATGGCCTTGGCGAAGGTTGCTGCGGTCACGTCCTCGGCGAGCTCCCGGTTCCTGGTCAGGGTGTGGGCGTAGGCGAAGATCTGGTCCACGTAGCGCTCGTAGAGCGGCGCGAACGCCGCCCGGTCACGCTGCGCGGCTTCGATCAGAAGGCGCTCCGCCTCGAGCTCTTCGACGCTGCGATGGGCCACTTCAGCGCCGCCGGCCTGTCGGAGGAGTCACCGACACAATCCCCCCTTCGGGGCCGGGTTACGCGGATCCGCGGCGGTCAGAGCAGGCCGATGGCGCGGCCTGACTCGTCGAATGCGGCCAGGGCGGCGTCGAGGTGGGCGGTGGTGTGGGTGGCGGTGACGATGGTCCGGACCCGTGCCTTGCCCCGGGCCACGGTGGGGAAGCCGATTCCCTGGGCGAACACACCGCGCTCCATCAGGGCATCGCTCAGTGCCATCGCCTGGGGTGCCTCACCGCACATCACCGGCGTGATCGGGGTCTCGCTGTGGCCGATGTCGAAGCCCAGCTCGGCCAGCCCCTTCTTGAGGTAGCGCGCGTTGACCCAGAGCCGCTCGATCAGCTCGGGCTCCTGCTCCAGCACGTCGATGGCTGCGATGCAGGCCATCACCACCGCCGGCGGCTGCGACGAGGAGAAGAGGAACGGTCGTGCCTTGTGAATCAGGTGGTCGCGCACCGTCTGTGACGCAGCGACGTAGCCGCCGACGACCCCGACCGCCTTGCTGAGCGTGCCGATGTTGAGCGCGACGCGACCATGCAGGTCGAAGTGGTCGGTGCTGCCGCGCCCATTGCGACCGAGCACCCCGGTGCCATGGGCGTCGTCGACCATCACGGCAGCCTCGTACCTCTCGGCGCGCTCGACCAGGTCGGGAAGCGGCGCGATGTCACCGTCCATGCTGAAGACGCCGTCGGTGATCAGCAGGACACGGCGATATCCCTTGTCCCGCGCCTCTTTCATGGCCCGCTCTGCGTCCTCGACGTCGACGTGCTCGTAGAGGATGCGGTCAGCCTTGGTGAGCCGGATGCCGTCGATGATGCTGGCGTGGTTGAGCTTGTCGCTGACCACGCAGTCGCCGGTCTCGAGCATCGAGCCGATGACGCCCACATTGACCGTGTAGCCGCTCTGAAAGCACAGCGCCGCCTGGGTGTGCTTGAAGGTGGCCAGGCGCGCCTCGAGCTGCTCATGGATCGTCTGCGTGCCGGCGATGGTGCGCACTGCGCCGCTGCCCGCGCCCCACTCGCCGGCGGCCCTGACGGCGGCCTCGATGAGCCGTGGATGGGTGTTGAGCCCGAGGTAGTTGTTCGACGAGAGGTTGACGAGGCGCCGTCCGCCGATGACCACCTCGGCCATCTGCGGGGACTCGAGCACGCGCAGAGGGCGGAAGAGGCCCTCGTTGCGGAGCGCGTCGAGATCCTCCTGCAGGGAGGCGTCGAGGTGTCGCACGGCTGCCGAGGTGGAGAGCGATTCGATGGCCATGCCCAGACGATAGCTCGCCGAACCGGTGGACGCGATCAGCCCGGGTGCAGCGACACCTTGCCGCACTGTCCGGACTTGATCAGCTCGATGACCCTCTCGATCTCGCTCATCGCGTAGTGGTGGGTGATCAGCGCGCCGGCGTCGATGCCGCCGCTGCGCACGTATTCCATTGTCCTCTCCCAGGTCTGCGGGATGCGGCGGCCGACCACGCCGTGCAGGCTGATGCCCTGCATGACGACGTCATTGGAGAGGTCGAGGGTTGTGGGCTCGTCGCCGATGCCGAGCAGGCTGATCCAGCCTCCGGGACGGACCACTCGGGTGGCGGCGACCACCGCGCGCGGCGCACCACTCATCTCCAGCGCGCAATCGATCTCGGCCCCGCCGGCCGCGGCGCGCACGGCGGCTTCGACATGCTCGTCGGCGACCACCAGGTGGGCGGCACCCATGCGTTCGGCCAGGTCGAGGCGGTAGCGATTGCGGTCGATCGCGATCACGCTCGCGGCACCGTCGGCACGGGCGATGGCGATGGCGGCGCAGCCGATCGGACCGCAGCCGAACACCGCAACTGTCCGGCCTGCGAGATCGCCGTAGGAACAGGCGTGGACAGCGTTGCCGAACGGTTCCAGCGCCGCGGCCACCTCCGAAGGTGTGTCGTCGTCCACCGCATAGACGTTGGCCTGGGGCACGACCACGAGCTCACTGAAACCACCGTCGACGTCGACGCCGAGGATGCGGGTGTTGGTGCAGACGTGAAAATCGCCGCGAAGGCACGGCGCGCAATGCCCGCAGACGATGTGCGACTCGACGGCGACCCGGCGACCGTCGGTGACCTCGGTCGCGGGTCCGCGACCCTCCACCTCCCCGCAGAGCTCGTGGCCGATGACGCGCGGAGGGTGCACACGCGCCGCCGCCCACGGGTTCCAGTCGTAGAGGTGGACATCGGTGCCGCACACCGAGGCGGCGGCCACCCGCAGGAGCAGCTCGCCGTCACCCGGATCCGGCTCGGGGACGTCGGCAACGGTGAACCCGGGCGCGGGGGTTGGTTTGATGACAGCCTGCACTGAGCGCGGATTATCGGCGCGGACCGCGCGCCCCCGTCCGGAGGCCGCCCGTTCCAGGGTTTGTCCTCGCGGCGTCCGGGGCCGCCGGCGACAGTTGCGGTCGTCGAACAGGGCGCACGGAGTGGGGAGATGGAGCTCGACGGTGGATACGATCGCCCGCGGGTACGCCCGACCGCCCGTCGCCGCCCCGGCGGCGCGCCACGCCTGCGATGGGACGCGCCTCTCAGCGTCGAGTCGCTCGCGGTCTACGAACGCAACGGCGACGGGCACACGCTCGGCCGGCACTGCGCGAGCAGCCCGGCGGTCGAGTCCGACCGGCTGGCTCGCTATCGCGAGCTGCCGGCGACGGGCTCCTTCACCAACGCGGCCACAGCCCAGCGAGCCGTCGAAGCCTGCGTTGCCGCCAATCGCGACGACGTGGTGAGCTGGCGAGCCGGTTACCAGCCGCGGCTGGTCATCCACCACCCCATGAACGAGGTGATCGGCGGGGTGCTACGGCGCAGCCGGTGGGCGGCGGGCGACACGCTCCCCCAGCCCGCCACCGCGCTGCGGGTGGTGCTGCGCCGCAACCCCGCCTACCCGTCGGGATTCGCGGTGTTGACAGCCTACCCGGTGCGCCACGACCCGCCGTCGCGATCGCTGCCACAGCCACCGCTGCCCGCGACCCTCCCCATCGCCGCCGGCCCGGGGAGCGGCGACACCCCGCTGCGCCGCCGGCTCCGCGCCGACTCCTCCACGAGCCAGGCTTCCGCGTTCAGCGATCGCGCGGTCGCCCGCATGGCGGTGGCGAGGGCGCTCGAGGCGGCCGGCGCAGACCTCGACGACTGGCTGCTCTGCGCGCACCGTCCGAGGCTGACGGTCGACACCTGGATCGGCGCCCTCCTCGGCTTGGTCCTGACCCGCGATGCCTACCGCAGGCGCCGGGGCTCGGTGGCCGCCCACAGCGTGCACGTGGTTCTGCACCGTTCGCCGAGCCCGCCCTGGGGATTCAGCGTCGCCGCCGCCTATCCTCGTCTGCCATGAACACCGGAGGTTCCGCCATGTCCCGCCAGGAGATGCTCGACGACCCGGGGGCGAGCTACCCGCAGCTGCGGCAGTTCCTCGGCGCCTACTTCCACCAGGACTGGCCACTCGACAGCGGGCGGTGGGAGGACGTTGCCGATGAGTTCGTTGCCGAGTCGACGCGTTCATCCGTGTTGGAGACCGCGGCCGAGCTGCGCTCGCTGCTCGCGGAAAGCTTGAGCGATGAGCAGATCGAGGCCGTTCTCGAAGGGCTCGGCTGCAATGTCAACCCGGCGGCCTTCCAGCTGGGAGCCGGCCAGTGGTTGCACGAGTTGGAGGCCCGCATCACCCGCGCCTGAGCGTGCCCACCCCGGTCACACCGCGCGTGGAGCTTCGGCGGTGCGGCGCACGAGCGCAGCCACGTGCAGCACGAACGTCGGCAGCAGCAGCAGCGGCGCGATGACCAGAGCGACCGTGTTCACCGGGCCATCGGAGAGCCGCACGATCATGAGCACGAACAACACCAGGCCGATGGCCGCTGTGTTGCGCCTCCCCCACACCGTGTGCACGAGCTCCGGTCGCCTGCCGGCCAGGAAGACGAATGGCGTGGCCAAAAAGGGGCCCATGTACCTGATCAGGATCCCCGCCGCGAGCCAGCCCGGCGAGATACCCAGCAGCCAGCTGCCGACTCCGCCCATTCCGAAGAACACCGCGTCCATCGCGGGGTCCATCGCCTTGCCAAGGGCGGTCACAGGCCCGAACCGCCGAGCGACGTAGCCGTCAACGAAATCGAGCATCCCCGTGCTCCCACCGACCGCGCACCAGAGGTAGAGCCCGAGGCTTCCCGGCAGCGACACCGCGGCGCACACCACCAGCGGAAAGCAGAGCCAGGCGCGGATGGCGGTCAGACCGTTGGGAAGCCCGTAGCGGTCGACTCGCTCACCGTCCGGCGTCAGCAGCAGTGGTGCGCCGAAGACCAGGAAGAGCGACACAGCGGCCCACGACGCCAACGCTCCGGCGCCCAGTGGCACGACTGAGTGGGGATCGTGCAGCTCCGCAAGCGGGATGGTGAAGCTCTCGCTGACCACCAGCCCAATACCCAACCACAGGAAAAGCGACCCGCGCAGCCGGGGGCTGCCGCGCAGGAGCGCGAACGACTCGTGGAGGAGGCCTCGCAGCCCGGTCGCGGGAGCGCCGGTGACCTCCAAACGGACTACGGAACTGCCAGGCAGGTGATCGTCTTGAGCACACCGCTGGCACCCTGGACGCGTTCGACGACGAGCCGGCCGATGCCCGCGATGTCGTCTGCCTGCACCAGCGCGATGACGTCGTACTCCCCGGTGATCGCGTCAGCGTTGAGAACGCCCTCGGACGAGCGCAATCGCTCGACCACCTCGAGTGCCTTGCCCGCCGTGGCAGTGATGAGAACGTACGCCCGAACCATCGCAGCTACCTCCGTGGCGGTCGTGGGGTGCCCGACGATAGCACCGGCTCGCGCCGTGCACCGCGGGTGTGCACGGAGAGTCGGATTTGCCGGGAGGTGGCCCACAATTGAACGATGCCGTGGACGCTGCTCATCCGCATCCTCACCGGGGTATTGTTCTGGAGGCTGGCGGGCGCACGGCGGCGGGCGGCGGCGGCCCAGGCGGCAGGTCGCACCGCGGGTCGAGCGGCGGCGAGCTCGCCGGCGATGCGGCGGCGGGTCCGCGAGGCGCGCGAGACGGCGTCGCTGGCCTCCCGTGTGCTCATCACGGTTGGCTTCGGGACCGCCACGGCCCTCTGCCTGGCCGGGGGCACCAGCAGCGTGGTGCTGTCGCCACGCTGGATCGGCGGAGTGTTGCTCGGGGTTGGGTTCTTCTTCGCGGTGCTGACCATCCGTGAGGCGCGGCTGGCTCGACGGTTGGTGAAGGTGAGGCGGTTGCGGCGACGCGATCGGGAGTTGCGCGGCGAGATTCGCGGCTAGGAGAGGTAGGGAGCCACCCCGGCGGCCACCTGGGCGGCGTCCATGATGTTCTCGCTCACCGTCGGGTGGGCGTGGACGATCGAGCCGAGCTCGTCGACGCTGAGCCCATCGGCGATGGCAACAGCCACCTCGTGGATGATCTCGACGGCGTGCACGCCCATCACAGTGGCGCCGAGCAGGAGTCCCGTGCCGGCGTCGGAGTACAGGTGCGCGACACCGTCCGGCTCGCCCTCGCCGAGCGCCTTGCCATTGCCGAGGAACCTCGCCTGGCCGACCTTCACCTCATGCCCGGCTGTCTTGGCGGTCTCCGAGTTGAGGCCAACCATGGCAATTTCAGGATGAGTGTAGATGCACGACGGCACCACGGTGCGGTCGATCGCCATCACCTCGTGGCCGAGGGCGTTCTCGACGGCACGGGCGGCCTCGGCGCTGGCGAGGTGGGCGAGCTGGGCACCGCCGATGCAGTCCCCCGCCCCCCAGATCTTCGGGTTGGCGGTGCGGAGGTGGTCGTCGACCTCCACGTGGCCGCGCTCTGACACCTTCACGCCGGCGTCTTCGAGGCCGATCCCGCGCGTGTCCGGCTGCCGGCCCACGGAGACGAGGAGCAGGTCAGCGGACGCCTCGGTGCCGTCGTCGAGATGCGCGGTGAGAGACGTCTTGCGGTAGTCGACCTTCTCGACGCGGCGCCCCGTGTGGAAGGTGATGCCCTCCTTCTCGACGAGCTTGCGGAACTGGGTGACGATGCGCGGATCGACGCCGGTGAGGATCTGCGCCAGCACTTCGACCACCGTCACCTGAGTACCGAGCGGGGCGAACAGGCTGGCGAACTCGCACCCGATGACCCCGCCGCCGATCACCAGCATGCGCTTGGGAATCCGCTCGAGGCGCAGGATGCCGTCGGAGGTGACCACGCGGGGGTGCTCCATGTCGATGCCGGGAAGCCCGCTGGCCACGGTGCCGACACAGATGATCAGGTGATCGAACTCGTGGCGCTCGCCGCCGGCGATGACGGCGTCTCCCTCGATGACGCCCTGCTCGCGCACCACGCGCACCTTTCTGCGCTTGCAGGCGGCTTCCACGCCAGAGCGCATCTTGACGACGACCTCCTCCTTGCGCTCCATCATCCGGGCGAAGTTGATGGTCGGCTCATCCACCTCGATGCCGAAGTCGCCCGCCCGCCGGATCTTGCGCAGCAGGTCGGCGCCGGCGAGCAGCGACTTGGTGGGGATGCATCCCCAGTTCAGGCAGGTGCCGCCCAGCTCGGCGCGCTCGATGAGCACCACGTCGGCGCCGAGCTGCGCAGCGCGCAGGGCGGCGACGTCACCGGCCGGGCCTCCGCCCAGGACCACAACGCGCTGACTCACGCGTCGCCAGATTTCGTGGGGCTGGCGGATGCCTGCAGCTTGTCGGGCTCGCGGGTGCGCGCGATGTTGGCGATGTCGGCGCGCTTGGCGGCAAGCGTCTGCGACGTCGACAGCGCGGTGGTGACGATGCGCTCCTGTTCGAGGTGGTGCGAGCCGGCGTGGCCCTCGGAGGGGCTGGCGCGGCGCGGCCGGCCGATGTAGTCCCAGCGGATGTCGTACGGCCTGCGCAGGCCGAGCGGGCGGGCCAGGTGCAACCACGCCCCCATGTTCGACGGCTCCTCCTGCACCCAGTAGATCTGTTCCAGGCTGGGATAGGTGCGGATGAGCGCGAGGATCTCCTCGATGGGAAGCGGGTTGAGCAACTCGACCCGAGCGATGGCCAGGTCGTCCGCCTCAGCGCGGCTCGGATGCAGCTCGAGCTCGTAGTAGATCTTGCCCGTGCACAGCAGCAGGGTGCGAACTCCCTTGCGGTGCTTGCCATCCGCCGACATCGCGGGGTCGTCGATGACCGGCCGGAAGTCACCCTCGGCGAGCTCGTCCAACGTGCTCGCCGACTCCTTCAGCCGCAGCAGGCTCTTCGGGGTCATCACCACCAGTGGACGCGGCGTCGGGGCCAACGCCTGGTCGCGCAGGAGGTGGAAGTACTGGGCCGCGGTCGAGGTGTAGGCGACGCGCATGTTGCCGTGCGCAGAGAGTTGTAGGAAGCGCTCCAACCGCGCGCTCGAATGTTCCGGTCCGTTGCCCTCATAGCCGTGCGGCAATAGCAGCACCAGCCGCGATCGCTGCCCCCATTTGGCGAGGGCGGATGAGACGAACTGGTCGACGACCATCTGCGCGTTGTTGACAAAGTCGCCGTATTGCGCCTCCCACAGCACGGTGGCGTCGGGGTCGGCGGCGCTGTACCCGTATTCGAAGCCGAGGCAGGCCACCTCACTGAGCGGGCTGTTGTAGACCTCGAAGGTGGCCGATGCTCCCACCAGGTGCTGGATCGGGATCCATTCGGCGCCGGTGTGGTCGTCGTGGAACACGAGGTGTCGCTGGCTGAAGGTGCCGCGCTGAGTGTCCTGCCCGCTGAGGCGGATGGGCCGGCCCTCGATCACCAGCGAGGCAAAGGCGAGAGACTCCGCCGTGCCCCAGTCGATGCGGCCCTGCTCGAGGGAGCCGCTGCGGCGGTCAAGCTGCTTGGCGAGCTTGGGGTAGAGGTGGAAGTCGTCGGGCACGGTCGAGAGCTGCTCGTTGAGCAGGACCAGGGTGGGTCCGGGGACGCGGGTCGACGGCCGCGGTGACTCGGTCTCGGCGGCGGTCGACTCCTCGGATTCCTCCACCGGCTCGGCGAGCGTCGCCTTGACCCGTTTGTGGGCCTCGGCGACCGCGCTGTACGCCGTCTCGAAGTCGTTGGCGGCCTCGGCTTCGCTGATCAGCCCCTCAGCGACCAGCTGGCGCACGAACAGCTCGCGCACAGGGGGATGGTTCTTGATCTTCTGGTACATCTGTGGCTGCGTGTACGACGGCTCATCGGTCTCGTTGTGGCCAAAACGGCGGTAGCCGATCAGGTCGATGACGACGTCGCGGTGATAGGTGCGGCGGTAGTCGTAGGCCAGGCGCACGGCGTTGATGCACGCCTCGATGTCGTCGGCATTGACGTGCACGATCGGCACGTCAAAACCCTTGGCGAGGTCGCTCGCATAGCGCGTCGACCTGCCGTCGGCCGCCTCGGTGGTGAAGCCGATCGGGTTGTTGGTGATCAGGTGCACGGTACCGCCGGTGGCGTAGCCGGGCAGTGACTGCAGGTTGAGCACCTCGGCGACCACGCCCTGGCCGGCAAACGCGGCATCGCCGTGCAGCAGCACAGGGACGGCGGCCATGGGGTCGACGTGGAGCACCTCGGCCTTGCGCTTGGACTGAGCCGCTCGAGTCCAGCCCTCAACCACCGGGTCGACCGCCTCGAGGTGCGATGGGTTGGGGAGGAGACGGACGGTGATGCCCTTGCCGGTGTCGGTGACGTAGGTTCCGGTGGCGCCGATGTGGTACTTGACATCACCCGTCGGGGCATCGCTGATGGCGCCGACAGCGCGCCGCTGCTCACCGCGTTCGAATGCGGCGAGCACCGCCTCGTACGGGCGGTTGACGACATGCGCGATGGTGGAGAGCCGGCCGCGATGCGCCATCCCCATGATCACCTCACCGATGCCGTCGTCGGCGATGGCACTGAGCAGGTACTCGAGCATCGGCACCATCGACTCGAGCCCCTCGGCAGAGAACGTCTTCTGGCCGAGGAAGGTGCGGCGCAGGTACCGTTCCATCGCCTCGACCTTGGTGAGACGCTGCAGCAGGCGGCGCTTGGCGTCCGCGTTGAAGGGCAGCCGGTACGCACCGGACTCGATGTGCTCGCGAAGCCACACGCGCTGTTCGTGGCTGGCGATGTGCTCGATCTCGTAGGCGATGGTTCCGCAGTAGGTGCGGCGGAGATTGGGCAACACCTCGGCGAGCGTTCGACCCGGCACATACACACGGAGCAGGTCGGCCGGCAGCTTCTCCATGAGGTCCTGGGTGAGCCCGTACGTCTCCGGCTCCATCGCGGGGTCGCCGATCGGTGGGGTGCCGAGTGGATCGAGGTGCGCGCCGAGGTGGCCGTGGGTCCGGTGGGCCTTGATCAGCGAGGTCGCCGCCTGCATGGCGCCGAGCAGCTGTCGCGATGGCTGGCCGGCTTCGACGACGGCGAGGTGTGCGCTCGAGTCGGCGGGCGGCGGCCCGGCGGTGGTGCCCCGCGCGATCTCTGCAGCCGGAACCCCGACGCCGAGGCTGGCGAAAACGGCGTCGTAGAAGCCGTCCGCGCCGTTGAGCAGCGCCTCGATGCGGCCGAGGAACTCGCCCGACTGGGCTCCCTGGATGACCCGGTGGTCGTACGTCGAGGTCATGGTCATGACCTTGGCGACGCCGAGCTCGCGCGGCCTTGCCTCGGGCGCCTCGCGCCACTCCGGCGGGTAGCCGAGCGAGCCCACGGCGACGATGGTTCCCTGACCCGGCATCAGCCGCGGGACTGAAGCGCCCGTGCCGATGCCGCCGGGGTTGGTCAGAGTGATCGTCGCCCCGCGCAACTCCTCTGCGGCCAGGGAGTTGGTGCGCGCACGCTCGATCAGACGCTCGTAATCGCTGCGGAAGGCTGCGAAGTCGAGCTGTCCTGCGTCCCTGATCACCGGCACCACCAGGAAGCGGCTGCCGTCCTTGCGCCTGGTGTCGACAGCAAGACCGAGGTTGACACCGCCTTCGACGCGAGCCGGACGACCCTGCTCGGTCCGGGCGAAGTGGGCGCACATTGCGGGCATCTCGGTTGCGGCGCGGGCGACCGCGTAGCCGATCAGATGGGTCAACGAGACCTTGGTGGCCTTGGCTGCCGTAGCCAGCCCGAGGTTGAGCTCGCGGCGACGGGCGTCGAGGATGGTGACCGGCAGGGTGCGGAATGAGGTGGCTGTGGGGATGTCGCGGCTCTGCTCCATGTAGTCGACCAGCGCAGCCGCCGGGCCACGCAGCTCGACGGTGGTTTCGCCGGGAAGCGCTGCTGCCGCCACGGTGGCGACGGCGGGTGCGCTTGCCCCCGCTTTGACGTCGCCGCTTCGGACCATCGATTGGGGGCCGGTGCCGGTGACGGCGCGGAGGTCGACGCCGCGGATGACGGCGGCGCGACGGGCCAGGGGTGAGACGTTGGGGTTGTCAGCGCCGTCCGCCGCGGGCGCGGCCGGCTTCGCGGGCGCGGCCGGTTCGGCGGCCGGATTCTCCTTGGCAGCCTTGTCGCCGCGCGGAGGCGCGGCGGCCCCATTGGCGGCGGGCGCGATGGTGGCCAGCGTGGCCCCGACCACGACGGTATCGCCCTCGTGGGCGACGATGCTCTCGAGCCTGCCCGCGGTCGGTGAGGGCACCTCGACGTCCACCTTGTCGGTGGTGACCTCGACGAGTGACTCCCCCTCGGCGACGCTGTCACCGACGGCCTTGAGCCAGCGTGAGATGGTGCCCTCGGCGACGGATTCACCCATCGCGGGGAGGGTCAGAGGGACGCTGTCAGGCACTGGCTGAAGAACTTCCGATCACGGGTGCCAATGGTCGCACCGCGTGGACGATTGAGGTTGGACGCTCCCCCATCATCGCACCACGGGGTTGCGGCCAGGCTTCGCCGAGAAACGCGTGGCGCACGGGCACCACATCGCCTACACGGCGGGGGTCACCTACGCCGTGCTGCTGACCGTGCTGTACGTCGTCGCCACCTGCGGTTCGCTGCTGGCCGCCAGCGACCGGCTGCTGGCGGGGTTCGGGCTGGCCAACCTCGCGGTCGTCGGGGTGATCACGTGGCTCACGTTCACCGGCCTGACCTCGTCGTGGTGCGCATGGGCGGCGATCGGCAGCGTGGCCATCGCGGTGTACCTGCGCCGTGTCGCGGGTGGGACCGAGCGACGCGCCAAGGCCTCGCCGGCCGCGGCCTGACGGCGAGGTCTGCTCAGCCGAAACGGTAGATGTGGCCGGTGTCGGACACGTAGATGGCGCGGTCAGGTCCCTGCACCACGTCGAGCGTGCACTGTGACGGCCCGGGCGTCACGGTGGCGTGCGGACTGCCGGGGCTGACCACCAGCATGCCCCGCCCGTACGTGCAGAACACGAGGTGCCCTGCATAGGCCGCGGGACCGCCGGCGTCGATGAACGCGGCACCGGTGGGAATCACGGTGCTGGTCTCGCTGCTCCAGTCCGGGGCGATGCTGCCGTTGCAACCGGAGGGCCCGGCGAGCGGGTGCGAGTATCCATAGCAGAGCGGCCATTGATACCCGGCGCCCCGCGCCACCGACAGGATCAGGGTGTCATAGCCGCTTGTTGGGCTGCCCGCGTCGCCGGAGGGACCGTTGCTGGTCACCGCGATCTGGCCGCTGGCGGCGACGGCGATGCCGAAGGGGTTGCGCAGCCCGAACGCCCAGACGGGATCCGTCGGTCCGAACGGGTCGTCGGCGGGGATGCTCCCGTCCGGCCGGTACCTGAGGATCTTGCCGCGCGGATCCGCCTTGTTCTGCGCAGCGCTGGCGGTGTGCTCTTCGCCGAGGGTGACGTAGAGCATGCCGTCGTGCCCGAAGGCCAGCCGACCTCCCTTGTGGCAGCAGTCAGATCCCGACGGCAGCGTCACCAGGATCTTGGCGCCGACACCCGTCCCCGCGCAATCGCGCCAGCGGATCACGTGCTGCTGGGTGCGGTTGGCGTCCGAGTAGAACGCGTAGACAAAACGATCGGTGGTGAACGTGGGGCTGATGGCCAGGCCGAGGAGGCCGCGCTCGCTGTACGAGCCGTTGGACTCAGTCGTGACGGTCGCGACCGTCGCGAAGGTCCGCGCGGCCCCATCCTGCCAGACGCGGACGGTTCCCGAGCGCTCGGTGTAGAACAGGCGGCCGTCGGGGGCGAAGGCCAGGGCGGTGGCGAACGCGGCGGGGATGGTCGCTGAGGGCGGTGCCTGAGCGTGCACAGCGCAGGCATCCGCGGTGGCGCTCGGCGCCGGGGTGGACGGGGGCGACGCCGTCGCCCTCAGAGTGGCGGTGGCGCTCGCCGGCGGGGTCGACCCGCATGAGCTGGTCGTGGCGACCGCGGCGGCGAGGCAGCTGAGCAGACGCAGGCGAGCGACCACGCCTACAGGCTTGCACAGAGCTCCCGATGGGCGCGCTGCCGCGCCGCCAGCTGCCTGGGACCAGCTTGCCCAACCACCACCGATCTGTGTATGCTGGTGGCGCCGGGACCGACACCGCGGCGGAGGGGCGGCGCGCGCCAGGGTGGAGCGTGCCATGCGACTGATCTCAGCGCGAATCCTCCTCCCCGTCACGATCGTGCTGATCGCGTGGGGAGGCGTTCACCTCCTCGCCCATCCGGGCAGCGTCGTGGTGCAGCCGGCGACGTGGCCGGTCGCCAGTACCGCACCGTCGGCGGCTCCGGCCGCTGCCATCCCGAGCGCCGCCGTCGCGGGGCCATCCCCGTCGCCGGCGCCAGGCCCGCCGGGTGGCATTCCGATCCTTCCGGGAGCGCTTCGGCAGTTGAACGGCGACACCCGCGACACGGCGATCGGGCTGTATGCGCTGATCCAGCAGCTCGAGGCGGCGCTTCGCGGCCATCTCGACGACCTGATCCACCAGCTGGAGCCGGGCCGTTGACTCGCGTCGGCCAGTGCAGATTTTCGGAACGCTGTGCCGCTCAGCGTCTGACACGGGCCGGCGGTTCACACCGCGGTGGGTCAGCTGCGACATGGTGGCTTCTGTGAACCGGTGGCGCGCGTCGATCGAGTTTGACGCCGCCGACGTGGCCAACGTACGATCAGCGCCAATGACGAGGGAAGGCGATTCGCTGACACGCAGGCTGTGGCTCGACCACGGTCGTTGCGGCACCGCGATCTGTCCAATGCGCTGAGCGCAGTCGACAGGACTTCACGCGACCGCGGTCGCGCCGTCGACGTAGCCCCCGCAGCCTGAACGCTGCGGGAATTCGCCCTCACCGAGGGCTGCGCACACGCCTGGCAACAAGTGACGTGCCGGCGCAGATGCGAATGCCGGTTGACCCCAAGGAACGAGGAATACATGACGCTGCCGACCACCGCCTTCTCCGAACAGGAACTGGTCCTGGCTCGCGCGCGCCTGATCGACGGCAACGCACGTGACGTCATCGCCTGGGCGCTGACACGCTTCTCGCGCCAGCGGCGCGTGGTTGTCACGGGGCTGCAGGCCGAGGGCGTCGCCGTCGCCGACATGGCCATCGCGCTTGATCCAGCCGTCCGGGTGCTGACCATCGACACCGGTCGACTCCCGGAGGCCACCCACCGCTATTTGGACACGCTGCGCGAGCACTGGGCGCGCACCATCGAGGTCATCCATCCCGATCGCGATGCCCTCGAGGGGTTCACGCGTGAGCACGGTGCGAATCCCTTTTACGCGTCCGCACAGCTGCGCCTGGATTGCTGCCACCTGCGCAAGGTCGCCCCGCTCCAGCGTGTCCTGGCGGCCGTCGACTGCTGGCTCAGCGGCGTGCGGCGCGGCCAGGCGGCGGGGCGCGCCGGTGCGGAGATGCTCGAGATCGATGCTCGCCACGGCGGCATCATCAAGGTCAACCCGCTGGCGCGGTGGTCCGACGAGAACGTGCAGAGCTACCTGCGCGCGCATGGGGTGCCGCTGCACCCGCTCTACTCCACGGGATACGCGAGCATCGGCTGCGCGCCGTGCACGCGCCCGGTCGCCGCCGGCGAGCACGCACGTGCTGGACGCTGGTGGTGGGAGACCGGCGTCGAGAAGGAGTGCGGCATCCATGCCACGCCGCTGCTGGCTCCGGTCGGAGCGGCGTCGTGAGCGAGCAGGGCCTGACGGTGTGGTTCACCGGCCTGTCCGGTGCGGGCAAGTCGACACTCGCCGAGGCGGTGGCCAGGCACATCAGGGAGCAGGACCGGCCAGTGGAGATCCTCGACGGCGACGAGGTCCGCAGGAGCCTGAGCGCCGGCCTCGGTTTCAGCAAGGAGGATCGCGACACCAACATCCGCAGGCTGGGTTTCGTCGCCGACCTGCTCACCCGCAATGGTGTGGTCGTCCTGGTGGCAGCGATCTCTCCCTACCGTGCAGTCCGCGACGAGGTGCGCGCCCGCGTCGGCCGGTTCCTCGAGGTGTACGTGCACTGCCCGCTCGACGAGCTGGTTCGCCGTGACGTCAAGGGCCTGTACCGGCGCGCCCTCGCCGGTGAGATCGGCAACTTCACGGGTGTGTCAGACCCGTATGAGGAGCCCGTCAGTCCGGACGTGCGGGTCGAGACTGGCACAGAGACCGTCGACGATGCCGTCGTCGCGGTGCTGCGGGCCATCGACTCGGCTCTGCTGGCGGACGATCTTGTGACGCCGCTGGGTCTCGCTGAGGCAGCGAGCTGATGTGTGGCACGTGCGGCTGCAATGCGCCTGGGCAACACCTCTCCAAGGTCGAGCTGATCAAGGCATCGAGCAACCTGCTGCGCGGCGCGATCGTCGACGAGCTGGCGTCCGCCGAGCCGCTCTTCACCGAGTCGTCGATGCAGCTCCTCAAGTTTCACGGCGTCTACCAGCAGGAGGATCGTGACCGGCGCAGGGAGGCGCGCCGCCTCGGGCTGGCGAAGCACCACCAGATGATGGTGCGCACGCGCATCCCGGGTGGGATCGTCTCGCCGGACGCGTACCTCGCCCACGATCGCATCGCCTCCGAGTGGGGCAACGCCACCATGCGTGTCACCACGCGGCAGGACTTCCAGCTGCACGGCGTGCTCAAGGGCGACCTGCGCGTGGCGATCCGCGAGATCAATGACGCCCTGCTCACCACGCTTGGCGGCTGCGGGGACGTGGAGCGCAACATCATGTGCTGCCCAGCCCCGGTGGTGGACCGATTCCGCAGCGAGGTGACGCGCTGGCTCGCCGCGCTGGTGGCCGAGCTCACCCCGTCCACGGGCGCGTACCACGAGATCTGGCTGGACGGGGAGCTGGCGGTGGAGTCGGTGAGCGCCGAGAGCGAGCCGCTGTACGGGTCGCGCTACCTGCCGAGGAAGTTCAAGACCGCGATCGCGTTGTCCGGTGACAACTGCGTCGACGTGCATGCCAACGACCTCGGCCTGGTGGCGTTGCGCGGCTCCGACGGAAACCTCTCGGGCTTCACTGCCCTGGTCGGCGGGGGCCTGGGACGCACACGCAACAAGCCCGATACATTCGCCGCGGTGGCCCGTCCCATGGCGACGGTGCTGCCCGACCAGGTGGTGGCGCTCAGTCGCGCGGTCATCGAGGTGCAACGCGACCACGGCAATCGCGGGGACCGCCGCCATGGCCGTCTCAAGTACCTCATCGGCGACCGTGGCCTGCCCTGGTTCACCAAGCAGGTGCAGGGTCGCGTCGGGTTCGCGCTCGGCGAGCCGGTTCCGCTCAGCTGGCCTCGAGTTGAGGATCACCTCGGCTGGCACGAGCAGGGCGACGGCAGCCTGTACCTGGGGCTCTTCGTCGAGAACGGCCGTATCGCCGACACTGCTGCGACGCGTCTGCGCTCCGCGCTCCGCGAGGTGGTCGAGACGATCCGTCCGGAGGTGCGGCTCACCGCCCAGCAGAACGTCATCTTCGCCGGTGTCTCGCCCGAGCACCGCGGCATCGTCGACGCCATCCTCGACGGCCATGGTGTCGAGCCGGCGGCGGCGGTGCACCCGGTGCGCCGCCTCTCCATGGCGTGCCCGGCGATACCCACGAGCGGGCTTGCGGTGGCCGAGAGCGAGCGCGTCCTGCCCTCGCTGATTCGCGACATCGAGACCCTGGTTGACGAGGCCGGCCTGGCCGACTCGCCCATCTCCGTGCGGATGACGGGCTGCCCCAATGGCTGCGCGCGCCCCTACCTCGGCGACGTCGGCCTGGTCGGCACCACCCTGGGGAAGTACGACGTGTTCCTCGGTGGCGATCCCGGAGGGACGCGGCTCAATCAGGAATACGCCTTCGCGGTGCCGTTCGAGTCCATCTGCGGACTGTTGCGGCCGGTGCTGCGCGCATTCGCAGCCGAGCGGGACCACGGCGAGGCGTTCGGCGACTGGTGCCATCGTATCGGGATCGAGGCGCTGCGCCGCCGTTTTGGAGAGCCCGACATGGCCGTGCGTGAGGACGCCGTGGCGGCCGTGCCGGCGTGATCCGCGCCGAGCGTCCGCTCGCTTACATGGTCGCGCTCGACCTCGCCGGCCGGCGGTGCGTCGTGCTCGGCGGTGGCGAGATCGCTGCGCGTCGCGTGGCCGGCCTCCTCGACGCCGGCGCGCTTGTCACCGTGGTCGCACCAGTCCTGCACATCACGCTGGCGAAGCTGGCAGCCAGCGGGGGCATCGACTGGACTGCGCGCGCGTACGGGCGCGGGGACCTGCGCGGCGCATTCCTCGCGCTCAACACCATCGACGAGGTGGCCACCGAGCGCGCGGCGCGCGTCGAGGCCACGGCGGAGGGTGTGCTGCTCAACACCCACGACCGGCCACGGTCGTGCGACTTCGCGTCGCCGGCGCTGGTGCGGCGCGGCCGGCTGCAGGTCGCGGTGTCGACATCGGGTGACAGCCCCTACGTTGCGGCCGCGGTCCGCGAACGCCTGGAGAAGCTCATCGGTGACGAGTGGGGCTCGCTGCTGTCGCTGGTGGGCGGGGTGCGCCGCCGGCTGCGTCGCGACGGGGTGTCCGCCGCGGAGCAGCAGCGCATCTACAGTGGGCTGCTTCGGGCGCGGGTTCGAGCTTCGCTGCGCGACGGCGGCTCGGGGACAGCGCTGGGTGCGCCGCCCGGCGCCGCTGCGCGGGACCTCGCGCCCGCCGGCGTCGTCCACCTCGTCGGAGCGGGACCGGGGGATCCAGGGCTGCTCACGATAGCGGCGCGCGAGCTGCTGTTCGATGCCGACGTCGTCTTCCACGATGCGCTGGTGTCGCCCGACATCCTCCACCTGTGTGGGGCGAGAACCAGGCTGGTCGACGTGGGCAAACGCGGCGGCGGGCTGCGCACCTCCCAGGATGACATCACTGCGAAGCTCATCGATGCAGCGCGTGCCGGTCTGGAGGTGGTGCGGCTCAAGGGCGGCGACCCGTTTCTGTTCGGCAGGGGTGGTGAGGAGCTGGACGCGCTGCGCGGCGCCGGGGTCGAGGCATACGTCGTGCCAGGGGTGAGCTCGGCGCTGGCCGCGCCCGCGGCGGCGGACATCCCGGTCACCTTTCGCGGCGTCTCGGGGTCGGTGGCGATCGTCACCGGGAGCGACAGCGACGGACGGCTGCCGCGCGACATCGAGGCGGTCGCCGCAGCTGTCGACACCCTGGTGGTGCTGATGCCGCTCGCGGCCCTCGCAGGCATGGTGCGACGGCTTGCTCGCGTGCTCGGGCCCAACTGGCCGGCCGCGGTCATCGCCAACGCCACCACCGACACGCAGGTGACCGTCCGCGCCCCGCTCTGCGAGATCACGGCGGCGGTGGCCCACGCCGGCATCGCCGCGCCGGCGACCCTGGTGGTCGGTCGCGTCGTCAATCGCATCAGAGAGGCGAACCACAGCCGGGCGCCTGACCACGATGTGATTGGGCACCATCTGCTCGGTGAGCCTCGCTGAAGGTGCCGCGCTCCTCGCCGTCACCGCGGGTGCCGGTGCGCAGGCGATCACCGGTATCGGCTTCGCCCTGGTCTGTGCTCCTCTTCTGACCGTGGCGCTCGGGGGCGGCGACGGCGTCCGCCTTGCCAACCTTCTGGCAATCGGCGTCAACCTGCTCGTCGTGAAGCGTGAATGGCGGTCGGCAGACCTGCGCCAGGCGATTCTTCTCCTTGTCCCCGCGAGCCTTGCCGCCCTGGCGACCGCCTGGCTGATCCGCGACGCCAATCCACATGTGCTCGCCGTCGCGGCCGGATGCCTGGTGCTGGTCACCGTGGCTCTGCTGGCCTCGGGCCTCGCGCTGCAGCGACTCGCCGGTCGCGTGGGCGCGGTGCTGGCTGGCGCCGTCAGCGGGGCGATGAACGTCGCAGGGGGCGTCGGCGGTCCGGCGGTGGCCGGCTATGCGCTGAACGCGCGCTGGTCGCCTGGGCAGACGCGGGCCACCCTGGGGACATACTTCCTGGGCATCAACATCGTGTCGGTGGCGTCTCGCGGAGTACCGTCGTTGCCGGCCTGGTTCCTGGTCGGAGGCGCGGCGGCACTGCTGGTGGGATTCGCAGCGGGCGTCGTGCTGGTGCGCCATCTGGACGAGGAGGCGGTTCGCTGGGGGACGTTGGTGCTCGCCGGCCTGGGCGCGGCGGCAGCCATCGTGCAGGGCCTGCGCTGAGTGGGGTAGGTCGCTAGTGGGTTCCGTAGAAGGCGCCGTCGAACCACCTGGTGGGAGGCCCGAAGCCGGACCCGGTGTTCTGCTCGACCCAGATGGCTGTGCTGCTGACCGCGATGGCCGAGGCGCGTCCACTGCCGTCGAGATCGGCCAGGTACTGCGAGTTGGCGTAGAAGGGCCCGCTGGACCAGGGCACCGGCGCCGTGAAGCTGCCCGCACCGTTGTTCTTCTCCACCCAGATGCTGCTGTCGTTCATGGCCACGGCCGAGGCCGGTTTGCCGGGTCCGTCGAGGTCGGCCATGAAGGTGCCGCGGCTGCCGTAGAAGAGCGAGCTTGATCGCGATTGCGGCGGGTCGAAGGATGCGCCCCCGTGGTTCGGCAACACCCAGATGCTGTCGTCGTTGACGGCGACGGGGGACGCCCGGCCGCTGCCGTCGACATCGGCCATGACGGTGGCGCGGTTGCCGTAGAAGAACGAGCTTGACCACAGCTGCGGCGCCCCGAAGCCATCCCTCGCGGAGTTGACGCGCATCACCCAGACGCTGTTGTCGTTGATCGCCACCGCGGCAGCGAAACCGCTTCCGTCGACATCTGCCATCAGCGTGGCTCGTGAACCGTAGAACGGGACGCTTGACCACGGTGTGGGGTAGCCGAAGCTGCCGTTGTTGTTCTTCATGACCCAGACGGAGGCCTCGTTGATGGCCACCGCCGAAGCGGGCTTGCCGGGGCCGTCGAGGTCGGCGAAGGTGGTGGCGCGCGTGCCGTAGAACGGGACCGAGGACCACTGGTGGTTGCTGCCGAACGAGCCGGCGCCCGGCGACAGAGCCCAGATGGTGCCGCTGGCAACGGCGATCGCAGAGCTGGCCTGCCCTGTTGTCTGGAGCGGTGCGAGGTGTATGCCCGGGGGTGTGATGACCACCGCCGAGCCCATGAACTGAGCAAATCGATACTCGAAGAGCGACATCGAGACGGTGTGCATCTGGCCGTCGCTCGGGTCAGCCAGGGTCACCGTCCCCGCCGCGTAGTTGAACCCGGACAGCACCTGCGCGTGGTCCTGCGGCGAGTACCACACGTTGCGGCCATCCCAGGCCGTCCAATGGCCCACCGAGACGGGGTTGAGCAGGTGTGACACGCGAACCACGACCGGGTGACCCAGGGCCACCTCGTTGTAGAGCTGGGAGGGGGACCACGCTTCATGTCCGACCGCGCCGGCCCCGGCAACCTGCGCCGCCGCGGCAATCGGCGGGTAGTAGACGCCGTATCCAGTCCTCAACCAGGCACCACGCACATCTCCGACGAAAGACTCGTACGGATCTCCCCACCGCACCGGGCGGCCCCCGCTCATCGCCGGGAGCCGGGGATCGACACCGAACCGCTGCAGGAGCCAGTCCTGGCTGACGTTGATGCCGATCGCGCTCAGAGCGATCTGCAGCGCCGCGGCCTCGCAATCGAGCCCGTACTTTTGACGCACAGGGTTGACGCGGATGCTGGCGTAGCCCGCCGCGCTGGCGTGCGACGGCGTGGCCAGGCCGCCGGTCGCCACCGCGGTGGCGACGGCGAGGACCGCACAGACCGCACGCGCCACGGGTCGATGAAGCTTCAGTCTTCGCGAACTCACGTCGGCCGGCGACATCGCTCAGTCGGCATGGGCAGACGGTACCCGATGCCGGACGGTTGCAACGCATTTTGTGTGATCGGTTGTCACCACCCTCCTCGAGAGTGGGCTGGGCCTCGAGGCGCGAGACTTCAGCGGACGGTGCCACCGCTGGCGTTGTCCGGGTCCCCACCGGCAGTGAGGTCCAGGCGCCAATTGTTGCAGCGCATCAGGTGGCCCGGCGGGAACTCGAAGTCGCACTCTTCGAGCAATGTGAAGTTGAGCTTTCGACAGATCGCGTTCGACGCGGGGTTGTCGACGGACGGGAAGGCATGGATGTAACGCCCCCACGACTGGAGATGGCGCCGCCCGTCGGCGCCAGGTCGCCGGCGACGATCCGCAACAGCGTCGTCTTGCCAGTTCCGTTGGCGCCGATCAGCGCGGTGTTCGACCCGTCCGCCACGCGGAAGGAGACATCTTCGAAGAGGACGCGCCCGGCGCCGAGCACGTACCTGAGGTTGGCAACATCGATGAAACCCACCGCGCGAGTATGCAATCGGCGGCCACCGTTGCCGAACACGCGCAGCGATATGACCACAACGGGCGCCAGGACAATGTCGACGGGGTGATCGAGGCTCGTCGAGGAGAGCGAGCAGCCGATCCGTCCACCGGCCGTCCACGGCGCCCGGAGCTGAGCCGGCCGCGACCGGCTGATTGCGGCGCTGACGATTGCGAGCACGAATTGCACCATTGGGCACGGTGGCGAACAGTGATAGCGCCCTGACATACACAAATCAGTGTCGTCTTCATCTGCAGACACGAAATGCTGACGCAGGCATGGCAAGTCTGGTAGCGTCGCCGGACCTCGTGTGCTTGCTATTCGGCGAGCACGATCAAGCCGATGACACGTGGAGGAGCAGCGTGCGCCAGAAGACCATCCTCACCGCAGCGGCGTTCGCGATCCTTGTTGGCCTGACTCTGCCGGCCCGGGGTTCCATTGCGGCGAACCATCCCAACACGGCGGCCAGCGGTTCCTTCGGAGCTCCGACGAAGTGGTCTGCGAGCCCCTTCTTCGGCACCCAGGCGACCCTGGTGGGCCGGGTCACCGCCGCCAGCGGCGCGGCAGACGTTGTCGCGGTGAACAGCGACAGCACATGGGTGATGGCGTCCAACGGGACGTCCTTCGCTGCTCCGACGAAGTGGTCGTCGGTTCCGTTCTACGGTGGCGAGGCGACACTTCTTGCCGATGTCAACGGCGACGGCCGGGCAGACCTGGTCGCGGTCAACAAGGACAGCACCTGGGTGATGCTGTCCTCCGGCTCGTCCTTCGGCGCTCCCACGAGGTGGTCGTCGGGCCTCTTCTTCGGCGGCGAGCTGACCCTGGTGGGCGACATCAACCACGACGGCAGCGCGGACCTGGTCGCGGTGAACAAGGACAGCACCTGGGTGGAGCTGTCCAACGGGTCGTCCGGTTTCGGAGCCCCAGCGAAGTGGTCGTCGAGCCCCTTCTACGGCAGCAAGGCGACCAGGATCGGCGATGTCACCGGCGACGCCCGGGCCGATCTTGTCGCGGTGAACGGCGACAGCACCTGGGTGATGGCCTCCAGCGGGACGTCGTTCGGGGCCCCCGCGAAGTGGTCGTCCACCCCGTTCTTCGGCAGCAAGGCGACCCTGCTGGGTGACGTCAACAGCGACGGCAGCGCGGACCTGGTCGCGGTCGACAGCGGCGGCACACGGGTGATGCCGTCCTCCGGTACGGCATTCGGAGCTCCGGAGGTGTGGTCGTCGACTCCATTCTTCGGCTCCAAGGCGACTCTGCTCGGCGACGTCAGCAACGACGGCCGGGCGGACCTGGTCGCCGTGAACAACGACAGCACCTGGGTGTCGCTGGCCTCAGCGACAGGGGCGCCGCCGCTTGCATTCCAACAAACTGTCGCGGGCGGCAACACCGTCGCCGGAACCACCTTCACACTCAGCGGTATTGCTGCGACAGGGGCCCACAACCTGCTTGTGGCCGATGTCATCATGAGGACCACCGCGACTCCCTCGGCGGCGGTCACCGCCATCATCGACAACCAGGGCAACACCTGGCACAAGGCGATCGCGCAAGACCCCGCCAGCGTGATGATGTCGGGAGAGATCTGGTACTCCTCCAACGCAGCCGCTGGAGTGACCTCCGTCACCGCAACCGACGGGGCCAGCAGCGGCATCATCGTCCGTTTCTATGAGTTCAGCGGCGCAACCACTCTTGTGGATCAGACCGCGACTGCAACCGGTCTGGGGACAGTGCCGGCTGATAGCGGCCCGACGGCGACGACGTCGCAGGCGAACGAGATCGCCATCGGCGGCATTGGCTGGGCGACCTCTGGTAGCCCGACCAGTCCGACGGCGGGCTGGACGATCACCCCCACCACCGCCAACGCGACCAACAGCGGCCTCAACGAGGTGGGCGGTTACCAAATCACGAGCGCGACGGGCACGTTCCACTTCGGCGCGACCGTCGGCCATGTATGGGTGGCGTCGGTCGCCACGTTCAAGTAGGGGCAGGCAAACCTAACGCCGATCAGGCCATCCCGGTCCCGCGTGGGCCGGGGTGGCCTGACACCCCCCAGCGGGACCGGGCTCGCGCGCAACCTCCGCAGCCGATAATTCGCGGGTGCCCAATCCGTACTGGCCGCTGTTCGACCTGGTCATTCGGACTCCGCGGCTGGAGATCCGTCTTCCCAGCGACGACATCCTGGTCGAGCTTGTCCGGCTCGCCTCCGCCGGGATTCACGACCCCGAAGACATGCCGTTCGCCATCCCCTGGACCGACGCCTCGTCGCCCGATCTCGAGCGCTCAGCGCTCCAGTGGTGGTGGCATCAACGCGCAGCGTGGAGTCCGAAGGACTGGACCTTCGCGGGCGCTGTCCTGGTTGACGGGATCCCCGTCGGCGTCCAGGACCTCGCAGCACGGGACTTCGCCACGCTGCGCTCGGTCGGGACCGGTTCCTGGCTGGGACGTGCGTTCCAGGGGCTGGGCATCGGCCAAGAGATGCGCGCGGCCGTGCTCCACCTGGCCTTTGCGGGGCTGGGAGCTGCCGAAGCCCACAGCGGCGCCTGGCACGACAATCGGCCTTCGTTGGCCGTGTCTCGCAAGCTGGGGTACGAGGACAACGGCTCTGACCTCCGGCTGCGACGGGACGTGGCTGACCGTCATATCTCCCTCCGCCTCACCCGGGACGGCTGGAGAGCTGGACGGCGTGGTGACATCGAGCTGCTCGGACTGGATGGGTGTCGTGCCATGTTCGGCGCGTAGGGAAGGGTCAGCGGAGCATCGGTGACCGAGCATGACCGCGCCCTGTACGACCGGATCGGAAAGGGATATGGCATCGGTCGCAGCGAAGACCCGCGGCTGGCTGTAGCGATTCACCGAGAACTGGGTAACGCTCGCACGGTGATCAATGTCGGCGCTGGCACGGGGTCGTATGAGCCTGCCGATCGTGACGTCACAGCGGTCGAACCATCGTCGGTGATGATCGCGCAGCGTCGACCGGGCTCCGCGCCGGTGTTGCAGGCCAGAGCCGAGAAGCTGCCATTCGCTGACGGGGCATTCGACGCATCCATGGCAGTGCTGTCGGACCACCACTGGACGGACCGTCTCGCCGGACTTCGGGAGATGCGCCGCGTCGCCCGCTCGCGAGTGGTGCTGTTCCAATGGGACATCCGGTTCGTGGACAGCTTCTGGTTGACGCGCGACTATCTCCCCGACTTCAGGCGCAAGGCGGCCGGCGGGCTGACGACGGACGATCTGGCACTTGCCATCGGCGGTGGATCCGTGGAAACCTTTGCGATCGGCCTTTGCTCTCGCATCCCGCCTTGACATACACAATCCTGTGTAGGTAGACTGCAGAGCGAGCCGGTCGCTGGACCGGCCGGCCGGAGGGGCGACCGCCATCGCGTGTCGGAGGTCGCCCATGTCGGAGCTGAAGGGTCTCGTCGACAACTGGATCCTGCTCGCGCAGGGTCTGATCGGCTCAATCGGCGCCCTGGCCTTCCTGATTGCGTTCATGTACAAGATCGTCGCGGTCGACCCGCGCAGCGTCATGGAGGCAAAGCGCTGGATCGGGCGCATCGTCTTCGGCACCATCGGCGTCGAGGTGGCCGGGACACTCACCCACGCGATCATCTCCAGCATCCCCGGCGGCGTGCACTGACGTGGGGCTCATCAACGGCATCACCGGCGTCGGACATGCCGTGACCGACCCGATCGGGTTCCTGCTTCAGTCGATCACCGGGCTGCTCGGCCACTTCATCTCCGTCGCGCGCGTCGACATGATGGGTGTGCTCGACCGCTTCCTGTTCCGCACCGTCGACCCCACTGTCGCGGGCAACCGACCGATCACCGGCAATCCCAATCTCGCCAAGCTCAACCTCGGGCTCACTGTGGCCGTCGACGTGCTGATCGCGCTGGTGATCCTGTTCACGTCGTTGCGGAGCATCTTCGAGCACACCATGCGGTCGCGATACGACCTCAAGGTGATCATCCCGCGGATCCTCCTCGCGGTCGTGCTGGCGCATGGCTCGCTGCTCTTCATGCAGATGGCGGTCGACCTCAACAACGCGATGGGCAGCGTGGCGCTGTCTCTCGGGGGACCGTTGAACGGCGACAACCTGCCCTGGTCGGCGAGCCTGTCGCCGCAGATCATCGCCGGTCTGGTCACCGGCCAGGACCTGTTCCAGGGTGTGATGGCGTTAGCCCTCGTCGCTGCCATGGCCATCCTGGTCCTCGCATACGTGATCCGCACCGCGCTGCTCAACGTATTGATCGTCACCGCCCCGCTTGCGGCTCTGCTCAGCGTCATTCCCGATACGCGAAGTCACGCCCGCTCGTGGCTGCGGCTGTTCCTTGGGACTGTGTTCATGCAGGCCGTGCAGCTGATCATCCTGCGCGTGGCGGTCACCACCGAGTTCGACTCGAGCGGCGGGTTGATCAGCACCGTGTACGCGCTGGCGACGCTGTGGTTGCTGCTCAAGGTACCGGGCGCGATGAACACGTCCGCGCACCTGGAGAGCAAGGCACACACGATGTTGCACACCCTCGAGCGATCCGCGAAACGCGCGCTGTTGCCGACCCACCACGCGTCGCATGCGCCCCGCAAACCCGCCTGACAGCCGACCACACGACCAGTCTCAACCAACCCAGACGGAGGCACCCTGGCAATGATCAACCGAGTCATCCTTGTAGGCAATCTCACCCGGGACGCTGAGCCGACAACCGGGCCGAGCACGACCTTGACCCGAATGCGCATCGCCACCAACTCGGTGTGGCGCGACGCGGAGGGCAACCGTCAGGAGCACGCCGAGTTCCACCACGTGGTCGCCTTCGGCAAGCTGGCGGAGATATGCGCCAGCTACTGCGTCAAGGGACGGCGCGTGTACATCGAGGGGCGGCTGCGCACGCGAGAGTACGACGGCAGTGACGGACTGCGGCGGCACACCACGGAGATCGTCGCCGAGACAATGAAGCTGCTCGACCGGCCGCAGACCGACGACCATGCGCCCAGGAGCGGCGACGAGGAGGCGGCCGTGGCCGTCGAGCCCGGCGACGCTGGAGGCGCCGGCGACGGCGGCAAGTCGCGGCGTCGACAGCAGGTGGCTGTGCCCGGCTGATCGCCGCGATCAAGGACCCGCCATCGGTCGCCGGTCCCGGTGGATCGGTGGTGGCGTAGCGTCGAGCGTCCATCCCGGGGCGTGGGCCTCCCGAGCTCACGCTCGGGGTGGCGCGACCTTCTCCAGGCGGGTGACCAGGTCATCGAGCACCTTGTCCTGGGCCTGGAGGTGGGCCTGGAGCTGCAGGCATTCGGCGAGGATCGCCTCGGCGTCGCTGTAGGTCTGCTGCGAGCGCTTGTCGGCGGCCGCGGACTGCACGTTCTGACCG
>JANWHI010000100.1 GCA_025450495.1 Candidatus Dormiibacter sp.
CCGAGCGGCAGCAGGCAGCCGCCGCCGAGGGCGAGCAGGACAGCGCGCTCGCAGTCCACGGCCAGCCTGGTGGTGGCGTCGCCGGCGGCTGCGGCGATCTCCGCGGCCGCCGAGCCGCAGACGGCCTCGAGCGCGATCGCGCCCTGGCCCGGGGCCGGCACGAATTGCCGCGGATCCAGCCGCTGGGTGATCCGGTCCGAGAGGCCGAGCCGGTCCATGGCAGCGGCGGCGACCAGCAGCGCATCCACCTCGCCCGCGGCGAGCTTGCCGAGCCGGGTGTCAACGTTGCCCCGAATCGGCACGCAGCGCAGCCCCGGGCGGATCTCGGCGAGGAGCGCGGACCGGCGTGCGCTGCTGGTGCCCACCGTGGCGCCATCCTCGAGGAGATCGAGCGGCATGCCGTCGCGGGTCACCAGGGCGTCGCAGGGATCGGCGCGCGGCAGATGGGCCACCACCTCGAGGCCGTCGGCGAGCGTCGTGGGCAGGTCCTTGGCGCTGTGAACCGCGATGTCGGCAGCCCCCGCGAGGACGGACCGCTCGATCTCGGCGGTGAACCAGCCCTGCCCCTCCATCTCGTCGATCGGGGTGGACCGGTTGCGGTCACCTCCTGTCCGGACGATGACCAGACGGGCAGGCGCGCCACCGCTGGCCTCGATCGCCGAGGCGGCCAGCGCGGCCTGGGCCCGTGCCAGCGTGCTGCCCCGGGTCGCCAGGCGCAGCACCGCGACTCCGGCGGCCGGGCTCACGAGGCGGCGAGGCTGTTCTCGCCGTGCTCGCCGTCCGCGTCGGGGGCGGCGTCGAGAGCGAAGGCATCGCGCAGGGTGAGGGCCACGGCCGGGTCGTCCGCGAATTCACGCAGGTGGCTGATCGGGGCATGGAGGAGCTTGCCGACGAGGCTGCGGGTGAGTTGCTGGATGCGCTCGACCGTGACCCCGTCGACGCCGGGCATCCGCGCCAGCGTACGCTCCACCTCCTGGCGGCGCAGCGCCTCGGCCTGGCGCACCAGGGCGGCGATCGTCGGACCGGCCGTGTCCCGCTCGTCGATGACGGTCAGCGCGTGGACCACCTCGGCTTCGATAATCGAGGTGGCCTCGGCCAGCGCCGACAGCCGCTGGCCCTGCAGCTCCGCGATCCGTCCGCCCATGGCGTCCACGTCGACCAGGGTCACGCCCGGCACGCTCGCCGCGGCCGGGTCGACGTCGCGCGGCACCGCGATGTCGATGATGCCCAGCGGCCGGTGGCCTCGCACCGCCTGGACCGCGGCGACATCCGCAGCGGTGAGCACCTGCGCGCTGCTGTTGGTGCACGAGATCACCACGTCGATGTCCGCGGCTGCAGCGAGCGGATCCGTCACAGCCACCGCGCCCGCGCCGAGCTCGGCCGCCAGGCTCACCGCCGACTCGCCGCCGCGCGAGACCACGGTGACGCGTGCGCCCGACCGGCTGAGCCGTCGGGCGGCGAGCGTGCTCATCGCGCCCGCCCCGAGGACGAGGACGCCGCGGCCGTCGAGGTCGCTCGCGATCTCGCCGGCGATCTCCACCGCGACGTCGGCGATGCTGCCGGCGCGGCGGCCGATGCCTGTCTCTGTGCGCACCCGCTTGCCGGCCGTGAGCGCCCGGCGCATCACGTAATCGAGCGCGGTGTCCAGCGAGCCCGCCTCGCGCGCCACCTGGTGGGCATCTCGGAACTGGCCCAGGACCTGGGCCTCGCCCACCACCATGCTCTCGAGGCCGCCGGCGACGCGCAGCATGTGGCGGATCGCCTGCGCATCACGCAGCGCAAACAGGTGCGCGCCGATGGCACGGTCACCGGTGGGGTCGAGGTATTGGGCAAGCCGCGGGCAGACATCGTCGGCGAGCTCGGTGGTCGGGCAGCTGACGTAGAACTCGGTGCGATTGCACGTCGACAGCACCGCCGCCCCGCGAAGGCCGCAATGGCCGACGAGGTAACGCAGCAGCGCACTCGCCTCTGATGCCGGGACCACGGCACGCTCCCGCACTGAGATCGGCGCGCTCCGGAAGCTGAGCCCGGCGGCGACGAGGTGCATGCGGGGAACTCCCTCGATCCGGGCGGCTGCGCAGCGCCTGCGGCGAGCGTCCTGCTCCGGGCGAATCGACGTTCTGAGTATATGGAAGGCCCGCATCGAGGCGGCCGGGGCAGCTGCTGGCCGCACACTGCGCCGGTGGTACCCCGCTACGATCGCGGGATGTCCAGGGCGCCCGCCTGATGTCTGGCGAGCCGATCCCCTTCACTGCCGACGACGACACCAAGCCGGTGGCGCGCCCGGCCGGCGGCGACGGTCAGTCGCGCCGACCGCGCTACGGGCGCCGCCGGGGGCCGGTGCCGATCGGTGACAGCTTCGTGCCCCGGCTCGGTCCATCCGGAAAGGAGCCATTCGCGGCGATCGACGACATCGGCGACGACGATGCCGCCGGCCCGCTGGAGCGCCCCAGCGCGCAGACACCGATCGCGGACCTGCGCTTTGTCGCGCTCGACTGCGAGACCACCGGGCAGTCCCCGCACCGGCTCGTCGAGCTCGGCGCAGTCGCGTTCACGCTGGACCGCCATGTCATGTCGTTCGAGACGCTGGTGCACAGCACCGACAGGATCAATCCCTACGCCAAGCGCATCCACGGCATCGGACCGGAGAGCCTGGGCGGCGCGCCGCCCGTCGAGATGGTGCTGGCCCGCTTTCAGCGCTTCTGCAGCGGCGCCGTGCTCGTCGAGCACAGCGCTGACGCCTTCGACACCCGCTTGATCGCCAGCACCATGGAGACCGCGCTCGACGCCGACAACCTCGACACCAGCCGCATGGCCGGGGCCATCTGGGGCCTGCGCGACACCATCGGGCTCGAGCGCATGTGCACCGAGCTGGGCGTGCACCACCGCCGCCCCCACCACGCACTCGCCGACGCCGAGGCCACAGCCGCGTGCTTCGTAGAGCTCGTTCGGCTGGGCACTGAGAAGTTCGGCTGGACCACGCTCGGCGACCTCCTCGAGGTCGCGCAACCGCCGCCGCCGCGGAGTACCGAAGTCCCTCGTGCGCGTCGCCGCCCCGCGGATGCTGCGAGCGGCGACGGGTCGGCACCGGTGGGGACCCGCCGCCGCCGCCGGGGCGGCCGGCGTCATCGTCGCGGCGGATTGGGAGCGACCCCGGCCGCACCACCCGCAGACGCCGCCCCTGCCGAGTGACGCTCAGACGGCGAACTCGGCGACGAGCGGGTGGTGATCCGACGCGATCGTGGCCTCGCGGTCGGGCCAGCGGCGTCCGCCAACGACCTCGCAGCGGCGCAGGCGGCCGGCCATGATCGGGTCGGCAAACACGTAGTCGATGCGCGCAGCAGGCATCCACGTCGCGCAGGTGTATCCGCTGGCACGCGGATGGACCTGGCGGAAGCAGTCTGCGTAGCCGGCTTCGAGCAGGCGCGTCACCGTCCAGCGCTCGATGGTGCGGCCGAGCAGCCGGTCGACGGCGGCGTGGCGCGGCAGCAGCGCGGTCAGCGGGTACACCACGAAAGGAAGCACCGGGATGCCGACGTCGAGGCGGGGATCGACGCCGGCACGCAGCCACGCCTCCTCAGCCTCCGCGCTCGCGTCTCCCGGGCGCGCGGTCACCAGCCCGTTGGCCTGGCGCACCAGGACACGGGCCCGTCGCAACTCGGCCATCCGCTTGAAGAACGCCGTCGCCTCGAGACCGTCGCCGGGAGCGAGCGCGTTGAAGTCGCCGGCGATGAGGTGCGGTGTGCCATTGGAGTCACCGATGTCGCTGAGGAGGGCGTCAAGCTCGCGCCGGCGCCGTGCCTCCCCCTTGTTGCGCTCCCCAAAGCGCGCCGCCAGGTGCACCGAGTGCAGGTGCAGCTCGGGTATGTCGGCACCGCCGGTGACCAGCACGGTTTCGAGGTGACTGCGCAGCATCCGGCCGCGGTGGGTGTGGTTGTGCCAGCGGCGCACGGCGAGCCGCGACAACACCGCGATGTTGATGCCGGTGCCGTCGCTGGCAACGCCGACGACCAGGCGCATGCCGAGGTCGCGCGCCAGCTGCGCGGCGAACTCAGGGTTGCTCACCTCCTGGAGGGCGACCACGTCGGCGTGCAGCCGGCGAAGAACAGCGGTGATGTGCTCTTCGCGGCGCGCACCGCCGAGGAGGATGTTGTACGTGACCACGCGCAGGGATCGGGTGCGGACACGTGCTCTGCTCATGCGGAATCGCGCCTACAATGCCACGAGATGGCGGACGCCGGCAGCGTTGGGCGCCCGGGAGCGATCGCCGAGCTGCTGTTTGTCCGCGGTCGCAACCCGGTGCTGAGAGTCGTGGTCGCGGCGGGCATCGCCGTCGCCTGCTGCGTGCTTGGCGTGTACTCGCTCGACATCCAGGCGCATTTCGCCGCGCAGCCGGCGGGGGGGCGGCTGAGCACCTTCCTCGCCCACGGTTCCACCGCGGCGACCGCGTGGACGGGCTGGGCCGCGGCCTTCTTCTTCGGCATCGCGCTGCTGCGCGTGCGTCGCGGCGCTCCGGAGCCGCCGGGGGGACGCACCCCCGTCGAGGCGCTCACCGCCACCCAGCTGCGCGCCGGCTTGGTGCGCGAGTACACAGTCGTGCGCATCGGGCTCACCGTGTTGAGCGCGGTGACTCTCACCGATGTCGCGCGCGCGGCGCGGTTCATGGTGGCGACAGCCAGCGGTGACAGCGTCGCTTCCACCTCGGTGACCGCAACGGTTGTCGAAGCACTCGGTCTGGTGGCCGCGACTTTGGTGCTGGCCCTCTGGACCATGGCCTTTCGCCGCCAGCTGGTGCGGGTCGGCGCGCTGAGCGGTTAGCTGCGGACGCCGTGGTCAGCTGGTGCGCTCGACGACGTACTCGCAGACTCGCTCGAGCGTGCCCCGCGCAGCGGACGATTCGAAGAGATCGAGCTGGGCGCGCGCCTGAGCGGCGAAGTCGTGAGCCTGCGCCTCGGCGGCGTCGATCGCGCCGGAGCTGCGCACCAGGTGGACGACGTCGTTGCAATCGCGATCGGTCAGCGGGTCGCGCGCCAGCACGTCGCGGAGCGCCGCGCCGGTGGCAGGGTCGCGCAGCGCGAGCATCAGCGGCAAGGTGACGGTGCCCTGGCGAAGGTCGGCTCCGACAGGCTTACCGACCTGGTCGGCTGTCGCTGTGTAATCGAGAACGTCGTCAGCGATCTGGAAGGCCATCCCGATGAGGAAGCCGTACTGGCGCAGCGCCTCGGTGTGCGCCTCGTCGAGGTGCGCCACAACCGCGCCGCAGTAGCAGCATGTCTCCACCAGAGCCGCTGTCTTGCGGGCGATCTTGCGGTGGTACTCCTCGAGCGTCTGGTCGTAGTCGCGGTGACTGGTCAGCTGCAGCAGCTCGCCCATGCAGATGGTCATCACCGTGTTGCTGATGGCCAGGTCGATGCTGGGCTCGCCGATGGACGCGAGCAGGTTCGCACCCTTGGCGAAGTAGTAGTCACCGATGATGATCGCCGGGTTGGTGCCCACCGACTCATGGACTGTGGTGATGCCGCGCCGGGTTCGCGCATTGTCGATGAGGTCGTCGTGCACCAGCGTCGCCGTGTGGATGAACTCGATGCCCATGGCGAGGTTGAAGGCGTGGTCGCGGTCTGCGTCACCGAGACCGGAGCTGAGCAGGACGAGCGCGGGTCGCAAGCGCTTGCCCCCGGCGCGGACGATGTGCTCCATCGCCTCGGCCATGGGGCCGAAGTCGGCGGTGACGGACTCCTCCAGCCGGCGCTCGAACTCCACGAGGTCGGGTGCGATCGAGGCCAGCAGTTCGTCGACGACGACGCTCACGGAGCCGCTCCGGACACGGCTACCGCGTCCCACAGGGAGAGCAGCGTCGGCTCGGGCAGCGCTCCGCGGAAGAGCAGCTCAGCGGTGGCCGCGAAACGGCGCGGCGCGGCAGTGACCAGCAACTCTGGCGCCACCGGCCCTGCGCCGTCGGCGGCGAGGCGGTTCACCGCCAGGATCCTGACGACCCGGGCCGCGGTCGTCTCCGCGCTGTCCACCACCGCAAGGGGCCTGCCGTCGAGAACGCGCACGATGGTCGGACGCAGCAGCGGGTAGTGCGTACAGCCGAGCACCAACGTGTCGGCACCCCAGCCGGTGACCTCGGTGAGCACGTCGCCAAGGATCGCCTCTGCGCCCGGCCCCTCCGCCTGGCCGGCCTCGACGATATCGACCAGTTCGGGCGCCGCCAGCCCGAGCACGCCGACCCCGGGATTGGCCTCCTTGATGGCATGAAGGTATTCCTGGCTGGCCCGTGTCCCCTCGGTGCTGATCACCGCCACGCGGCCGTTCCGTGTCGCCTCGACAGCAGCCTGTGCACCAGGCGCGATGACGCCGACGACGGGCACGTCGAAGCGCTCGCGAGCGGCGTTGAGCGCAGCTGCCGTGGCGGTGTTGCAGGCCACCACGACCAGCTTGGTGTCGAGGGCGACGAGGTGTTCGATGATCCGCAGCGCGAACTCACGCACCTCGTGCTGGTAGCGGGGCCCGTACGGGAAGTGGGCGAGATCGGCCAGGTAGGTCAGCCGCTCGCCGGGCAGGCGGGTGTGCAGCTGGCGGAGCACGGTGAGGCCGCCGACTCCGGAATCGAAGATCCCGATCGGCCGGGTGTCGCTCATCGCGGGCAGGATAGTGGTCAGCTGGCGGCTGCCACCACGCCGGTCTGGTCCACGGCAACGCGATTGGTGTCGAGGAGACGATCGCGGATCCTCGAGCCGATGCCCGGTGCGTTCATCACCGTGATGTGCCCGTACGGGTAATCCCACAGCTCGACACCCCACGCGGTCGCCAGTGCCCCGATGGGCTGGGGGCCCACGATGTTGTCAAGCTTCGGGCGGACCAGGGTGATGTCCTGTGGTGGGGTGCGCGGCACCAGGTTGCGAAGCACCAGCGGCGCCAGCGACCCGTCGAGCATGGTCCGCGCCTGGATGCGGTCGTCGCCCCAGGCGCCGCCGCTGGTGGCGCTCATGCCAAGCCGCCGGGACAGCTGGCGAGGCAGGTGCTCGAGGAAGGTGGTGGGCGGATCACAGAGGGGGGCCACGGCGACCACGGAGTCGAGGTTCAGCTGCGCCGCCAGCAGCGCGGCGATGAGGCCGCCGAGGCTGACGCCCATGACCGCGATGGTTGGAGTGACCTCCTGCCGCGCCCAGGCGATCAGCGCAGCCGCGTCCTCAACCGACTGGCGAACGTTGGCGCAGATCCGCTGCGGATCGCTGCCGAAGTAGCCGTCACCGCTGTGCTTGCCGGGCACCCGGCGGCGGAGGTGGAACGGAAGGTCGACGAACATGGTGTGCGCGCCGCACGCGCGCAGGGTTCGCGCCTGGAGCGAGTCCCACACCGGGATGGGCACCCCGTAGCCGTGGACGATCAGGACCATGGGCGCATCTGCGGCGAGTGAGGGGGTGAGGTGCGCGGTCGCGATCAGCTTGCTCGCACCGGGATGGTTGCCCAGGCCGTCGCTGGGCCCTTCGAGACGCAGCTCGCGGCTGCGCCGGTGGTCCCACCGGCCTGTGACCGAGATCGGAGCCGGGTTGCTGACGCCGCTCCTATCCCAGTACTGCTGCGGGCTGACGGCGTCGCGCCGCGCACTCCCATCGGTCTCATAGCGGAGCGCCCCGAGCCTCCAGAGCACGGCGGAGTCGATTCCCCGGTGCGCCCGATCGCGACGCACGCTGCGCTGGTCTCCCCTCTCCTCCATCCTCATCGCCAGTTGAGAGTACGCCCGCGGCGAGATCAGCGCGCCTCGATTGACAGCCATTCGACAGGGCCGTCATGGGCGCGGTATCCACCGCGACGGTGCCCCCGGTCGGAGTCGAACCGACACCGGAGCCGGGTTTAAGCCGGCCGCCTCTGCCATTGGGCCACGGGGGCATGCTGAGGGTAACCGTCGCGGCGGCGATCTTCGTACACTCGGCGAGCAGATGTTCGGTCGCCGCAGCCGTCCCGATTCCACCTACCTGCGCAGCCAGGCCCGGGGCGGCCTGCCGGTGGCGCCGGACGTCGTGGCCCGCGGGCTGGTGATGAGCATCCTCGAGGGTGGCCATGATCCCGGCGATCGGCGTCGACTCGCTCAGCTCCTCATCGACACCCTCGACGACCTCGCCGGCCTGCCGCCGTGCACGGTGGTCGTGGCCGACCGGCCGCAGGTGCATGAGCACGATGGGCGGCGGCTGCAGAGCAAGACGTACGGGTACTACAGGTGCCGGTTCGTCGAGGGCGCCGTGACCGATGCGCGCATCCGCATCTACCACCGCACCGCGGTTCGCCAGCAGGTGATCTCGGCGAAGGTGTTCCTCAACACCGTCCTCCACGAGTGGGTGCACCACTTCGACTTCGCCGGCCTCAGGCTGGCCCGCTCCCCCCATACAGCCGGTTTCTACTCCCGGCTTCGGGCCCTCGCCGATGCCCTGGACGTCGGCTTCGTGCTGCCGCCAGAGCCCGAGGACCGTGCCTCGGTTGCCCTGTCGACGGCGCCCGACGTGCAGGTTGGTTGAGCGAGGCGACGGTGAGAATCGAGCTCCCGATGGCGGTTTGCAGATCGCTTCGACCCTTGTTCACTGGCCGGTTCGAGATCAAATCGACGGGGTCACGAGGCGTCGCGCGTGCGACGGGCGTATGTCACAATCCCCAGCCTTCGGGCGGTAGCGCCCGGCATCGACCCGGAGGGCACCGTGTGAAAGGCTTCCGCGCTTTCATCCTGCAGGGCAACCTCATCACCTTGGCCGTCGCTTTCGTCATCGGCGTAGCGTTTGCTGCGGTCGTGACCGCGTTCGTGACTGACATCGTCAACCCCGTCATCGCGATTCCCGGTGGCAAGCCGAACTTCGACAGCTTCATCGTGACAGCCAACGGGAGCCAGATCAAATACGGGAGCTTCATCACCGCGTTGATAGCCTTCGTGCTGATCGCTGCGGCGGTGTACTTCGCCATCATCATCCCGTACAACCGCATGCAGGCACGCACCGCGAAGCCCGCCGCCGAGCCGGATACGCGTCCCTGTCCTGACTGTCTGAGCGCCATTCCCAGGGCGGCCCGTCGATGCGCCTTCTGCACGTCACCGGTAAACCCTGCCGGC
>JANWHI010000101.1 GCA_025450495.1 Candidatus Dormiibacter sp.
ATCTACGACTCGCCACAGGGCCCGCAGGCGGTGGTCAACACCAACCTCTTCTCGCAGTACCGCGTCGACCTCAAGACGGCCACCGTCTCCCCGTCGCCTTTCGTGCCCGCGCCCAGCCCGGCGCCCGCGGCGGCGGGGACCAGGCAGGCGATCACCATCGCGGCGGCGCAGGACAGGGGCTACCTCGCCATCCGCGCCGTCGACCACGCGGGCAACGTCGGCCCGGTACGGACGAGCAGCGCGCCCGCGAAGGCCGCCGGGGCGGCCTTCGGCGCCGGCTCGCCGGCGTCGCTGAGCGTGGTCGCGATGGCGCTCATCGCACCGCTGGCGCGCCGCCGCAACCGGCGACGCGCGCACGACGCCTAGCCGACGGCGCGCAGTTGCTCCGCGTTGTTCCAGTGGGTCGCGGCTGCTCAGCCACGCGTCAACGCCGGCGCCCCGGTGGCCAGCTGCGGCGCGGGGTCAGCAAGCGAAGGATGGCGAGTAGCAGCGCGGCGCCGATGAAGGACACGGCGATGTCGCCGATGACCCCGAAGGTGTCCACAGCGCGGTTGGGCGCCAGCCAGGAGAGCAGCAGGCCACCGATCAGCGCGCCGGCCAGGCCGACCACGGTGTTGGCCAGGCAGCCGAAGCCGCCGCCGGCGACGACCCTGCCGGCCAGGGTGCCCGCGATGAACCCGATGATCAGCCAGACGATCAGGTGGTGGCTGTCGAGGGTCACGCGGCGCAGTCTACGGAGTTGCGTGCACCACGTCGCTGCGTGGCGCAACCGCCACCCCGGGCCGCCGTGGCAGACTTGGCCTGAGCAAGGAGATCACATGCCCGAGAGCCTCAGCGTCACCGACAACCGCACCGGTCGGTCGTACGAGCTAGCCATCGACAACGGCGCGGTCCGCGCCACGGACTTTCAGCAGATGAAGGTCGACGCCGACGACCACGGACTGCTGCTCTACGACCCTGCCTTCATCAACACGGCGTCGTGCAAGAGCCGGATCACCTACATCGACGGCGACCGCGGCATCCTGCGGTACCGCGGCTACCCGATCGAGCAGCTCGCCGAGCACAGCAACTTCCTGGAGACCGCCTACCTGCTCATCCACGGAGAGCTCCCCAACGCCGCGCAGACCGTCGCCTGGGAGCACGACATCACCATCCACACGCTGGTGCACGAGAACGTCAAGAGCTTCATGGACGGGTTCCACCACGACGCACACCCGATGGGGATGCTGCTGTCAACGGTGGGCGCGCTCTCGACGTTCTACCCCGAGGCGACCCAGATCCACGACGAGGAGCAGCGGCGCATCTCCATCGACCGGCTGATCGCCAAGATGCCCACGCTGGCGGCGTTCGCCTACCGCCATTCGCGAGGCCTGCCCTACAACTACCCGGACAACGACCTCAGCTACGCCGGCAACTTCCTGAACATGATGTTCAAGATGGTCGAGCCGCGCTACGAGGTGGTGCCAGAGATCGAGAAGGCGCTCGACGTGCTCTTCATCCTGCACGCCGACCACGAGCAGAACTGCTCGACCAACGCGATGCGCGCGGTGGGCTCATCACACCCGGATCCCTACTCGGCGACGGCGGCGGCGATCGCGGCGCTCTACGGACCACTGCATGGCGGCGCCAACGAGGCGGTGATCCGCATGGTCGAGCGCATCGCCACCGTTGACCGGATCCCCGAGTTCATCGCCGGGGTCAAGGCGGGCAAGGAGCGGCTGATGGGGTTCGGCCACCGCGTCTACAAGAACTGGGACCCGCGGGCCACGGTGATCAAGCGGATGGCCGACCAGGTGCTCAGCGTCACCGGGACGACGCCGCTGCTCGATGTCGCCCGCGAGCTCGAGAAGATCGCGCTCGAGGACGAGTATTTCGTCAGCCGCAAGCTGTATCCCAACGTCGACTTCTACAGCGGCTTCATCTACCAGGCGCTGGGCATCCCGGTGGAGATGTTCCCCGTGCTGTTCGCGATTCCGCGCACCGCCGGTTGGCTGTCGCAGTGGGAGGAGTCGCTGCTCGACCGCGAGCAGAAGATCACCAGGCCGCGGCAGGTCTACCTCGGCGAGAGCGCGCGCGACTACCAGCCGCTGGCCAGCCGCGAAGTGCAGCGCCCGCAGGTGCTCGCCGGTTGATCGAGGGGGGAGCAGGTTCCCCCCGGCGCGCACCCCTGGGCGGTGTCAGCTCCGGCGACCAGGACAGCGCCGCCTACGCCGCCGCGCCGGCCCCGAACCACCTGTCGAGTGCGCGAGGCAGCGCCGCGTCGCCGAGGCCCCCGGTCCAGGCGACATGGCCGTCGGGCCGGACCAGCACCGCAGGCGGCGCAGCGACTGCCCCGATGAACGGCAGCACCCAGTCGCCTGCGTAGGACGCCTCGACCAATCGCACTCGATCCGCCCACGGCGCGATGTCAACCCCGCCGGGCTCACCCAAGTTCAGCAGCACAGCGCGCGCGTCGTGCAGCCGGGCGAAGACGCGCGTGGGGCCATCGGCGGTCTGCAGGTCGAGGTCTGGCATACGCCGACCGAGCAGTGGATGTCCCTCGCCGATGTCGTAGTGAATGTCGAGCCCGCTGAGCATCCCGGCGAGGTACCTGCGCGGCTCGTCCATGCTCAGCAGCTCACCCAGTTGCTCGCGCAGCGCCTGGTGGCGATCATCGGGCGTTGCCAGTGCCACCTGGGCCATGGTGTTGTGCAACACCCGCGCACCGACCGGATGGCGCTCGGCGTGATACGTGTCGAGCAGGCTTGGGGGTGATGTTCGCTTGACCACCTGGGCCAGTTTCCAGCCGAGGTTCACCGCATCCTGCACCCCTACGTTCAGCCCCTGTCCGCCCTGTGGCGGATGCACGTGCGCAGCGTCGCCGGCGAGCAGCACACGACCCTTCCGGTAGGACACCGCCTGGCGGGTCATGTCGTTGAAGCGCGAGATCCGAGTCGGGCTGTGCGCGCCGTAATCCGTCCCATAGATGGCGGTGAGCCCCGCACGAAGATCGTCGAGTGTCGGCTCGGCGGCGTGCTCGGCCTGCTGCTCCCTGAGCACCACGCCGTACGGACTGCCCCCGATCTCCCGATTGACCGGACCGATGCCACCGCCCTCAGGACGCACACCCACCTCGGGGTCCTCGATCATCTCGACCTCCGCGATCATCCAGCTGGTGGTCGCGTCCCGGCCAGCGAACTCGATCTCGGCCGCCTTGCGGACCACGCTGCGACCCCCGTCGCAGCCGACGAGAAACCCCGCACGCAGTGCGCTGCCGTCGGCGAGCGCGACATCGACGCCCGCGTCGTCCTGCGTGAAGCCGACACCCTCGCGGCTGCGCAGCGCCGCAACTCCGAGCTCCTCGACCCAGCCGGCCAGAATGCGCTCGATGTCGCTCTGCCACAGCCCCAGGAGGTAGTTGTGCCGCGTGGGGAAGTCGCTGATGTCCAACCGGGTCTGCGCGTAGCCGACGCTCGGATACGTCTTTCCCGCAGAGACAAAGCGGTCGGCAACGCCGCGCTGGTCCAACACCTCGATGGTGCGGGAGTGCAGTCCGCCGGCCCGCGACCCGTGCAGCGCTTGGCTTGCGCGTCGTTCGACGACGACAACATCGATGCCGGCCAAGGTCAGCTCCGCCGCCAACATCAGGCCGGTTGGCCCACCGCCGGCGATGACCACGTCATGTCCTGTGCTCATGATGGAGAGTCAGGCAGGTCGGCGCCGCTTGCGGCAAGTCCCCACCTTGGCGGTATGCTGATAGCGGCGAGAGGGGTCCAGGCCGCGCCCCTTTTGCAGGCACAGACGATCGATGTGCCGCCCCCGGGGCCGCCCGATCCGCGGCTCAAGCCGTTGCGGGGCCACCCCTCGCCCCGCTGGGACCTTCGACGATCACCCCCAGCCGCCGCGCCAGGTCGGCGCTGATGGCGTCGACGTCGTGGGTGCGGTAGTCGAGCCAGTAGTTGCAGTGCAGCAGGATGCCCTCACCGTCGAGCTGGGGTACGACCATCGGCGCCGGCTCGTGCGCAACCGCCGCGGTGGCCACCACCTCGCGGCGGGCGGCGCGCATCGCCGCCTCGAGGTCGTGGTCTCGCTCGATGCGCAGGCTGACCGTGTAGCGCCTCTGGCTGTAGGCGCTGCTGTTGACGACAACGCCGCTGAAGGCGGTGAGATTGGGGATGACCGCGAGGCGGCCGTCCCCGGTGCGCAGCGCGGTGGTGCGCAGGGTGATGGTCTGCACCACCCCGGCCATCTCGCCGATGGTCACCAGGTCGCCGATCACAAAGGGCCGTTCGACGAGCAGCCAGATCCCGGCGAGGATGTTGCGAAGCACGTCCTGGAAGGCGAGGCCGATGGCCAGGCTGGCGAGGCCGCCGAAGGTGAGAAGGAAGGCCAGCGGCACGCCGGCGGTGACCAGCCCGCTGAGCACCGCGAAGAACCAGATGACCGCAGCGCCGATGTTGCGTGCCAGGGCCCGCACCTGTGCGTCCGCCCTGCCCCGCTGCAGGCCCCGGTCGACGATGCGGCGCAGGATCCGGCCGGCGAGGAAGACCAGGATGAAGATCAGCACCGGTCCGACCAGGCGCTCGATCAGCGGGCCGAAGATGCCGGTGGGATCGTGCGCCTTCACCGTGACGCAGAGGTCGTCGAAGAAGAAGTCCGGATGGCAGGTGAACGCGGACGCGCTGGCGGCGAGCATCCCCGGGATGGTAGCCGCCGCCATGCGGGCTACTCCGCCGGCTGCTCCCCTTCGGCGGCCACGTCGCTAGCCTCGCCAACCTCGGCCTCGGCGCCCTCGGCGGCCTCCGCGGCCTCGACCTCTTCCTCGGTGACCAGGCGCAGCGCGCTGACCTTGACGACGAGCTCATCGAGCTCGATGTGAACCAGTGCCACGCCCTCGGGGAGGACGATGTCGCGCACATGGATGCCGGCGACGCGCTCCCGCAGCCCGCGGAGGTCGACGGTGAAGTGGGCGGGCAGCTCGGACGGCAGGCTGTGGATGCGCGGGGTGGTGAGCGGGTGGTGCGGGGTG
>JANWHI010000102.1 GCA_025450495.1 Candidatus Dormiibacter sp.
CCTGCCAGAACGGCCCGCCCGCCCGCGAGGTGCGGCCCTCGCGGTTGCGCGACCCCTGCCAGTCGAGGATGAAGTTCACCCATCGCCCGTCGTCGTCCTGCATGCCGACCACGAAGTCGAGCAGGCCCAGGCACCATTCGCGCACCCAGGGCAACCGGGTGGCGTCCCACAGCGCGCAGTACAGCTCGAGAGCACGAGCCGCGTCATCGACGCACGCCACTCCCTCGAACCCCGCCTCCCTCGCCGCCACCAGGTTGCCGGCCACGTCCGCGTACACGGCGATGGCCACGGCGCGGGGTCCGAGCGACGGCGTTCGCCGTGCCAGGCGGGTGATCTGCCTCAGCACGTTTCCATCTGGTCGATGATCTCGCGCACGTCGAAGTCGGCCGCCGCCATGCAGCTGTCCGCCGCCCCGTAGTACAGCCGGATCCGGTCACCGCCGTCGTCGAGCGCGATGTGCCCGCACGAGAAGACGGTGTCGTTGAACAGTCCCGTCCGCTCGTATGCAGCCGTCGGCGCCATGATCGGCGCCGGGGAACGAGCGATCACCCGGGTGGGATCCTCGCCGTCGAGCAGGAGGGCGCCCATCGCGTAAGTGGTGTTCCGGTCGACGCCGTGGTAGATCTCGAGCCAGCCCTCCTGGACGCGGAACGGCACCGCGCTGGCGCCGGTGCGCAGCTCGTCCCACATCCCCCACCGGGGCAGCGCCAAGGGCTGGTGGTCGCCCCAGTGCACCAGGTCGTCGGAGAAGGCCACCCAGATGCCGAGGACGCGACCGAAGGACTGCGGCATCGGTCGGGTGAGCGCGGCGTAGCGTCCGCCGGGCTTGCCCGGGAAGAGAACCACGTCCTTGTGGTCGGGGAGGAACAGCACGCCGTGGCGCTCGAAGGAGCGAAAGTCGGTCGTCGTCAGCCGGGAGGTGGTGATGCCCAGACGGCTCACCGACACGTAGGTGATGTGCCACACCCCGTCGATCAGCGTGGCGCGGGGATCCTCACAGCCGTATTCCTCGTAGCGGTTGGCGGGCGCCAGCGCCGGCAGGGGATCGACGTCGAAATGCACGCCGTCGCGGCTGCGGGCGGCGCGCAGGTGCGACATCTGGGTGAGGAGGTCACTGAAGTCGTCCGCTGCGGCGGTGAAGCCGCCGGTCGACGTCCGGTAGCGGATGCGACGAGGGTCGCTGAGGTCGAGCCCGCTCAGGGTGCGCGGCAGCAGGACCGGGACCACCGCCGCAGGCGTGCGCTGCGTGTCGAGGAAGGCGACGCCGATGAGGTCGTCGGCACCGTAGCCGTCAGGCAGCGGTTTGAGTCGCGGTTCCGGCCCGGAGATGTCGAGGGTGAGCGCGTCCGGCCCGGGCTCCACGTCGGTACGGGGTCGCTCGCCCACGCGCAGCAGGAGAACGACCTCACCGTCGACGCGCGCCGCCGCCGCATTGAACACGGACACGACCTCGAGCCCCGGCATCGAGGACGGCACATCCGCGGCGGTGAGGATCGGGTTCTCGGCAAGCCGGTGAGCGAGGTCTGGGATGGACGCGCGCTCTTGTGCGCGCGTCACCCTGGTCCCGGCGGTGTCCCGGGCTGCCGCCTCGGCGGCCACGTCGAGAAACGCCTGCCCGGACCGCGGCCACGTCGCCTCGCGGGCATAGGCGTACGCCGCCTGCTCCAGCGCGTCTTTGGCGGCCGGGTCGTCGAGGATGCCGATCACGGCATGGGCGAGCTGATCGGGTGCGCGGAAACCGACGAGGACGCCACGACCGTCGGCGAGCGCCTCAACCGCGTGCAGGTACCTGGTGGACACGATCGCCTTGCCGGCGCCGAGGGCATACGACAGCGTGCCGCTGGTGATCTGGTTGGGCTCGAGGTACGGAGTCACGTAGACGTCCGTGGTGAGCAGCAGGTCGATGATGTCGCGCTGCGACATGTACTCGTCGATGAACGCGACGTGCTGCTCGATGCCGAGCGCCTGCGCCTGTGCCACCAGGCTCTTGCGATACGCCTCGCCCCGGGTGCGGAGGAGGTCGGGATGCGTCTGCCCGGCCACGATGTAGAGGACGCTCGGGTGAGCCTCGACGACAGCCGGCATCGCTTCGATCATCGACTCGATCCCCTTGCCGGGAGCGAGCAGTCCAAAGGTCGAGATGATGGTGCGGCCTTCGACGCCGAGCTTGGCCTTGAGCCGATGCCGGCCGCCACGCTGGATGCTGGGCATCCCGTGGGGGATGACGCGCAACGGCGCGCTCACGCCATAGACGTCGGTGAGGATGTCGACTGCCGTGGTGGCCATGACGATGACCTGGTCGCTGAGCTCGGTGATGGCCCGAACGGCTTCGCGGATCGAAGGAGCGGGCTGGGGCAGCACCGTGTGCAGCGTGGTCACGACCGGCTTGCGCAACTCATCAAGCATCGGCACGACGTGGTCGACGTAGCCGCCATCCACCCAGTGGCCGTCGACGAAGCCGGGCTCCGTCCAGGCACCGTACAGGCCGAACTCGTGCTGCACGTTGACGACGTCCGCGTTCGAGGCGTTGATCTCCCGTGCGGCGGCCACATAGCTGTCGGACACGCCCTGGCGGATGCGCCAGCGCACCTCAGAGCGATAGGGGCGGAGCACGGACTGCTCGTCGATGGCGGCCACCCGCCCGGTTGTTCCCGGGTCTGCGGCACGCGCCGCGTCGAGCAGATCCGAGGTGAAGGTGGCGATGCCGCATCGGCGCGGTACGTAGGAGGAGACGAAGGCGATGCGGATGGTCATCTCACCATACTGGCAGCCGGCCGGGATGGAGCGTTCTGACAAACGCGGCCTGAACTCCGGCCATGGGTTCGCTTGCGGACCGACCCGATTGGAGTCGTTGGTGCACTGTCACGCCAATGCCCGAGCCGCCACCTGCTCCACGGGGCATGAGAACACCGCCACAGACGAGTCACATCGCTGGGCTCCCGCGCACCTGAACTGACGTGCCCGGAGTCCGCCGGCAGGCAGAGGGAAGCACACCTGGCAGTGTCGCGAGGCTGCCACCGGAGCTGTTCAGCCTGTCGCCATTGCTCGGCTCCCTACCCATCGCGATCATCGCGACCGACCCGGACGGCGTTGTCCTCGCGTGGAATGCGCAGGCCGAACAGGTCTATGGCTGGTCCGCGGTGGAAGCCATCGGCTTCCCCATCGGACCGCTGGTGATCCCGTCGGAAGGAGGTGTCGCGCCGGCGGTGATCATGGATCAGCTCCGCGACGGGCGGCCGTGGGAAGGCGAGTACCGGATCCGCAGGCGCGATGGTGGCGAGCTCACGCTCCACGCCGTCGCCTCGCCGCTGCGTGGCGACGGAGGCGATGTCGTCGCGTTTGTCGGCGTCGCGGTGGACGTCACCGATCGCCTCGAGGCCAAGCGCATCAGCGCGACGCGCGCCCAACAGCAGTCCATCGTCTCGAGGCTGGGCTTCATGGCTCTGGGCATCGCTGACACCGCTGCGGTCTTCGACGCCGCGGTGACCTCGCTGGCGGCCTTCGGAATGCGCCAGGTCACCCTCTACGAGCTGCTGGCGGGCGGCGAGTCGGTGCTGGTGCGCGCCGTGGCCGGCGCCCACGTCCGCGTCGCCAAAGGTGACGTGATCGCGCGCTCCGCGGTGCCCATGACCGATGAGGTGCTGCTCACGGGAGAGCCGGTGCGCGTCGACGATTTCACCAGGGACTCGCGACTGATCCTGCCGACCGGGTCACGGTTCGCCTCTCTCGGCAGTGGGGTGGGCGTGCCCATCCGGGTCAACGGCGAGACGGTGGCGGCGCTCACCGGACACAGCCGCGCCGACAACGATTTCGACGCTCACGACGTCGACTTCTACGAGTCGGCGGCCAACGTGATCAGCGGTGCCATGGAACGCAGTCGCTACGAGAACAACATCCGCTATGACGCCACCCATGATCGCCTGACCGGTCTGCCCAACCGGATCCTGCTCCAGGACCGCCTCGCGCAGGCGCTGTCCCGATCCGGTCGCCGCCAGGCGCGCCCGCTGGCGGTGCTGGTGGCAGACCTCGACCAGTTCAAGCTCGTCAACGACAGCCTCGGCCACGACGCGGCGGATCGCCTGTTGGGCATGGCCGGCGCGCGGCTCGGCGAGGCGGTTCGCCCCAGCGACACCGTTGCCCGGGTCGGCGGCGACGAGTTCGTCATCCTCTGTGAAGACCTGGTCGACGTCACCGAAGCCGCGACCGTTGCCAAGCGCGTCACCGAGCGGATTCGTGACGCCTTCCTGGTCGACGGCCGCGAGGTCAGGATGACGACGAGCATCGGGATCGCAGTGAGCTCGGATGAGGCGACGGGTGAGGGCCTTCTGCGCGACGCCGACGTGGCCATGCACCGGGCCAAGGAGAGAGGCCGAGGCACCTATGAGCTGTTCGACGATGCTCTGCGAACCCGGCTCGACCATCGTGTCGGAATCGAGCAGGGGCTTCGCCGGGCGCTGGACCGGGACCAGTTCGTGGTCGCGTACCAGCCGATCGTCGACCTGGCCAGCGGTGGCGTTCGCGAGGCGGAGGCCGTGCTGCGCTGGACGCAGGAGAACGGCAGCCCCGTGGCACCGGCCGAGTTCATCCCAATTGCCGAGGAGACGGGAATGATCGTGCCGATCGGCGCATGGGTTCTGCGACGTGCCTGTGAGGACGCGGTGCGGTGGAATGCCGAGTTCGGCCCATCCGAAACGGTGGCCGTGTCGGTCAACCTCTCAGCCCGGCAGGTCAGCCACCCGGACCTGGTGGCAACCGTGGTCCACGCGCTCGAGTCGGCCGGGCTGGCTCCCGAACTGCTCCGCCTGGAGATCACCGAGACGGCCCTCATGGAGGAGGGCAGCGTCGGCACGGCCACGCTGCGCACGCTCGACCGCCTGGGCGTGCGGCTCAGCGTGGACGACTTCGGCACCGGCTACTCCTCGTTGATGTACCTGCGCGAATACCCGATCCGAGTGCTCAAGGTCGACCGTTACTTCGTCGCCGGGCTGGGCACCAACCCTGAGGATGAGGCGATCGTCCAAGCGGTCATCGCGCTGGCGCACTCCCTCGGCCTGACGGCCACAGCCGAGGGTCTGGAGACGGACGATCAGCTCCGTCGCGTGCGCG
>JANWHI010000103.1 GCA_025450495.1 Candidatus Dormiibacter sp.
ACCCACACCTCGGCATGACCGAGCCCACGCTGCGGCGTGTCCTCATCGCCGGTGGCGCCGGCTTCATCGGCAGCTATTTCGTCGATCGCCTGCTCACCGACCCCGACACCACCCGCGTCACCGTGTATGACAACTTCAGCTCGGGCCGTGAATGGCACCTGGAGCCGCACACACGCGACGACCGGCTCGCCGTCGTGCGCGGTGACATCGGCGACCGCGACGCGCTCGCCGGCGCGATGCGCGGCCACGACACCGCGATCCACCTGGCCTCCAACCCCGACATCGCCAAGGCGATGACCGACCCCACCGTGGATTTCTACGAGGGCACAGTGCTCACCCACAACACCGTCGAGGCGATGCGGGTCGCCGGGGTCGGCACCATCCTCTACGCATCGGGCAGCGGCGTGTACGGCGACATTGGCGACACCGAGGCACACGAGGACATGGGCCCGCTGATCCCGGTGTCGACATATGGTGCCAGCAAGCTCGCCGGTGAGGCCCTGATCGCCTCGTACTGCTTCATGTTTGGGCTGCGTGGGCGTGTGTTCAGGTTCGGCAATGTCGTCGGCCCGCGTCAGACGCACGGGGTTGGCTTCGACTTCGTGCGCCGTCTCCTCGCGGATCCGCGACGGCTGCGCATCCTCGGCGACGGCAGCCAGAGCAAGTCGTACGTCGACGTCGAGGACGTGGTCAGCGCGGTGCTGCTCGGGGCGGCCGACGATTCGCAGCCCTTCCGCGCCTACAACGTGGCCACCGGCGATTACATCACGGTCACCGAGATCGCTGAGCTGGCGGTGGAGGTTGTCGGCGGCGCCAGGGCCGGCACGGACTTCGAGTACACCGGCGGCAGTCGCGGCTGGAAGGGCGACGTGCCGGTCGTGCGCCTGGACACATCGCGGATCCGCTCCCTTGGTTGGAGCAATGCGCGGAACTCACGTGAAGCTCTGCTGGAGTCGATGCGAGCGATGCTGCCGCTGGCGCGGTCGGGAGCGCTCGGTTGACCACGGCTGCGGCGCGCGCGGTCTTCCTCGACCGCGACGGCGTGCTCGTCGAGGGCGGGGAGGTCGACGGTGTGCCCGCACCGCTGTCCCAGGGCGCAGCGGTCGAGCTCAGGCCCGGTGTGCGGGAGGCGTGCACGCGGCTGCGCGCCGCGGGCCTGCTGCTTGTCTGCGTGACCAATCAGCCCGACGTTGCTCGGGGCACGATCACCATGGAGTCGGTACAGGCGGTCAACGCCACGCTGCAAGGGCTGCTCGCCCTCGATGCCATCCTGGTCTGCCCACACGACGATGCCGACCACTGCGACTGCCGCAAACCACGCCCCGGCATGCTCCTGGCCGCCGCGGACTCTCTCGGCATCGACCTGCAGCGCAGCGTGATGGTCGGCGACCGCTGGCGTGACGTCGAGGCTGGGCAGCGGGCTGGGTGCACGACCGTCTTCATCGACAATGGATACCATGAACGACGGCCGGATCGCCCAGATGTCACCGCGCGCGGGCTCGACGAGGCGGTCTCGGAGATTCTGAGGATCACGATGCGACCTTCCACAGTCGATCGCGACGCAGCAGACAGGGTGAGCGCCGCCGCGCTGTCCGTCGAGATCTTCGCCGACGGCGCCGACGTCGCCTCCATCGTGAGCCTGGCTGTGAACCCGCTGATCAAGGGGTTCACCACCAACCCGACGCTGATGCGCGCCGCCGGGGTCACGGATTACGAGCGCTTCGCACGTGAGGTGGTGGCCGCCGTGCCGGCGATGCCGCTGTCGTTCGAGGTTTTCGCCGACGATTTCGCGGGCATGGAGCGGCAGGCGCGTCGCATCGCGCAGTGGGGCGACAACGTCTACGCGAAGATCCCGGTCACCGACACCAGGGGCAGCCCGACGCGCGACGTGATCAGCGCGTTGAGCCAGGCGGGCGTGCGGCTCAACGTCACCGCGCTGATGACGGTCGACCAGGTGCGCTGGGTCACTGAGGCGCTCGCCGACGGGCCACCCAGCTTCATCTCGCTGTTCGCCGGTCGGGTCGCGGACACGGGCCGCGACCCGCTCCCGATCATGGTCGACAGCCTCGCCGTCATGGCCCCGCACCCGCACCTCAGGCTGATCTGGGCCAGTCCCCGCGAGATTCTCAACGTCGTGCAGGCCGACCGGATCGGCTGCCACATCATCACCGTCACCCACGACCTGCTCAGGAAGCTGTCGATCCTCGGCACCGATCTCGACGAGTACTCGCTGGACACGGTGCGCATGTTCCATCGCGACGCCGCCGGGGCGGGGTTGGCGCTCTGACCGTGCGCGACGCTGCGCGCGACGACTGGGACAGCCATTGGCGTCACTACGCGCAGACGGCGGAGGACAACCCGGCGGAGATCATGCGCGCGCAACTGGTCAGCCGGTTTCTGAGGATGCACCCGCGCAGCCGGGTTGTCGACATCGGCAGCGGCCAGGGCGACCTCGCGGCGATGCTGGTGCGTGACCATCCCGAGGCGGCGGTGCTCGGTCTCGAGCTCAGCGCTGAGGGTGTGGCCCTCGCCAGGGCCAAGGTTCCCTCGGCCATCTTCGTGCAGCGCGACCTGCTCAGCGATGCGCCCCCACCCGCCGAGCTCGCCGGCTTCGGCGAGGTGGCCGTCTGCTCGGAGGTGCTCGAGCACCTCGACGACCCGGTGCGGATGCTGCGCAACGCGCGCCCCTTCCTCTGCGCGGGATGCCGCATAGTCATCACCGTGCCCGGCGGTCCCATGTCCGCCTTCGACCGCCACATCGGTCACCGACGTCACCACACCCCGGCGTCGCTGAGCGGGATCATCGAAGCCGCCGGCTTCGACACCGTGGCCACCTTCCGCGCCGGGTTTCCGTTCTTCAACCTGTACCGCCTCACCGTCATCGCCCGGGGCACGCGGCTCATCGATGACGTGTCCGCAGAGGAGCACGGCGGTGGCGGGGGCGCGACCTCCGGTGTGGCCGCGCTGGTGATGCGCATCTTTCGCACCCTCTTCCGCTTCAACCTGACGCGCAGCCCGTGGGGATGGCAGATCGTGGGCATCGCACGCGTGCCCGCAGCATCAACCATCGGGCCGCTCTGACCCCGTGCTGATCACGCGCACGCCATTGCGCATCTCGCTCGGCGGTGGTGGCACCGACCTCCCCTCATACTACCGCGAGCACGGTGGTGTGGTGGTGTCCGCGGCCATCGACAAATACATCTTCATCGCCATCAATCGCACCTTCACCGACGACTACTTCATCAAGTACTCGGAGCTGGAGAGGGCGCGGACCGTCGCCGAGATCAGGCATCCGCTGGTGCGCGAGGCGCTCGCCCTGCACGACGTCGGACCCGGCATCGAGCTGGTCAGCCTCGCCGACATCCCCTCTGGCACCGGCCTCGGGTCGTCGGGCGCATTCACTGTCGGCCTGCTCCGGGCGCTGTACGCCCTCAAGCGCGAGCACGTGTCCGCCAACGTCCTCGCCGAACAAGCATGCGAGATCGAGATCGACCGCCTGGGCCGGTCGGTTGGCAAGCAGGACCAGTACATCGCCGCGTTCGGTGGCATCACCTGTTTCGAGTTCTGCAGGGATGGGCGCGTACAGGTCGCACCGCTGATGATCTCCCAGGAGACGCTGCTCGACCTCGAGGAGCACATGCTGCTCTTCTTCACCGGCTACGCTCGCGACGCCGACGTCATGCTCGCCGACCAGCGGACGAGAACCGAGGCCGGTGAGCGCGCCATGCTCGACAACCTGGCGGGTATCGCCGACATCGGCAGGCGGATCAAGGCCGCGCTCGAGCTGGGCGACACGCTCGGCTTCGCCGCGCTGATGCACGAGCACTGGCAGCTGAAGCGCCGTCGCTCCGACGGCATGTCCGGTGCCGACACCGATCGCTGGTACGACCTGGCCCTTGCCAATGGCGCGCTCGGCGGCAAGCTGGTGGGCGCGGGCGCGGGCGGCTTCCTGCTGTTCTACTCACCGGAGCCGGCGCGGCTGCGGGATGCGCTGACACGTGAGCGGCTCGCCGAGGTGCGCTTCCATTTCGACTTCGACGGCTCGACGACGATCACGAGAGGCTGACGTGCTTCCCTGCGTGGTCCTCGCCGGCGGCCTGGGGACGCGCATGCGTCCGGCGACAGACGCGCTGCCCAAGTCGCTGATCCCCGTGCTGGGCCGGCCCTTCGCCGAGCTCCAGCTGGAGTGGCTGGCTCGCGAGGGGGTGGAACGGGTGATCTACAGCATCGGCTTCGGAGGCCGGCAGATCCGCGACGCGATCGGTGACGGCGATCGCCTCGGGGTGCACGTCGACTACGTCGACGAGGGCGAGGACCTGCGTGGCACCGGCGGGGCACTGCGCCTGGCGCTCGACGCCGGCGTTCTCCCGCCACGGTTCTTCGTCCTCAACGGCGACTCGTACCTGACCGTGTCGTTCGCCGACGTCGAGAGCGCGTGGCGCAGGTCCGGACTGCCCGCGATCATGGTGGTGATGCACAACGCGAATCGGTGGGACACCAGCAACGCCATCTTGCGCGATGGGCGCGTGTTCTATGACAAGCGCGCCACGGGCGCGGCGCGTGCCGCCTTGGAGTGGATCGATTACGGGTTGTCAGCCACCTCGTCGAACGTGATCGCCGATTGGCTGGAACCCGCTCAGCACGCTGACCTCGCCGACCTCTTCCACCGACTGAGCATTGACGGCAAGCTCGCCGGTTACGAGGTTTCCGAGCGCTTCTACGAGGTCGGTTCACCGAGCGGCCTGCGCGAGCTCGAGGACAGCCTGCGCGAGGTGTCCATTGACACCTGACCGCGACCTCCGCTCGCGCTCGTTCGGCCAGGATTACACGCCGACCGCCGTGGATCGCTTCGGTGTCTGGCTGTCGGCGCGCCGCATGCACCGGGCCAGCGGTGGCTTCGCGGGCAAGAGCGTCGCTGACGTCGGCTGCGGGTACCACGCCAGCTTCGCGCGTACGTTGCTCCCTACGGTGCGAGCCCTGTTGCTCGTCGACGTCTCACTCGCGGCCGAGCTCAGGGCGGAGCCGAAGGTGCAGGCGATCGAGGGACGGCTGCCGGACGCCCTGGCGGAGATCCCGAGCGGCTCTCTCGACGTGGTCATGTGCAACTCGGTCATCGAACACCTGTGGATGCCCGGGGAGACGATCGCGGAGCTGGCGCGCATCACCGCAAGCGGCGGCGTGTTGCTGATCAACGTGCCCAGCTGGCGAGGCAAGTGGTTCCTGGAGCTGGCGGCGTTCCGGCTCGGAGTCAGCCCAGCCGACGAGATGAACGACCACAAGTCCTACTTCGATCCGCGCGACCTGTGGCCGCTGCTGCGCCGCGCCGGCTTCCGACCCGACCACATCCGCTGCCACCGCCACAAGTTCGGCCTGAACACGTTCGCGGTGTGCCGCAAGGACGGCGACTGAGGTCCGGCAGGCCTAGGGGATGAGACGGATCGTGCCGATGTCCTGGCGGGTTGTCATGCCTAGGTGCAGCGGTGCCGATCCATACCCCCTCCACTGACTGCAAGCGCCGATGGGGAACCGGTACGCGGATGGCGAGTTGGGCGACGTCGCGAACGTGATGGCATGCCGCTCCCCCGCGGAGTTCGGCTGGTCGGCGAGGGTCATGGTGCTGGTGGTGAAGGATGACGCCGCATCGATCTCGATCCATTGGTAGTCGCTCCACAGGTGACCGGCGGGCGGGGTCAGCAAGATGGATGTCTGGTTCTCGCGTGTAAGGGAGGCAGAGCTCGCCGACGCACCGCGTTGTGGCGGCGCGGGGCTCCCCGAGAGGAAGTTCGGCGAGTACCCCCAGTCACAGTCGTAGCCGCGGAAAGGCAGGTCGGTCGTGACCAGAGGCTTCGATAGGGGCAGGTTGAGGGACGCCGGATCGGCAAGGCGAGCGGTGTCGATCACGTAGATGGTCTGACCATCGACGTCCGCGAAAGGCCGGTAGTGCGCGAGAAGGTATCGGCTTACGTCGTAGTGGCGAACCATGTTCGGGACGTCACCCCATTTCGGCAAGCCGGTCTCGATCTGTGCGTAGACGACAAAGAGCGGCTGGTCGGTACGTAGCTGGGCGATGAGGTCCTGCTGGATGATGTCGCGGATGGCGATGGACACGTTGTAGTAGGCGGTGCTGGGATGAAAGTCGAGCACGTAGTAGAGCAGCCCGGGCTCGTTGGTGAAATCGAACACGTGGCCGCCCGACGGCAGGTACGTGTGCAGGAGTATGCCCATGTCGGACGCCATGGACGAAGGGTCGAGCGCGTACGGTGACGCATACCCTACCGCAGCGATCGCCGGTTCGCTGGCGACCGTTACCCGGTAATGGTCCGGCGCCGCCGCGACGGCACGCCCGGCGGTCACCACCACGAACGCTACCAGGACTGCGACAAACGCCACCGCAGCGGGGCCCCGGCGGAGCGCGGTGCCAGGGGTGCGGCGTCGGGGGCTGCGCGGCGCCACCTCAACCAGGGACGCGACGAGGAGGATGAACAACGGCACGCCGGTGGCGAACACCTCCCAGATGTGCGGCTCGTCAGCCCGATCGAGAAACTTCGGGTAGTACAGGCCTTCGAGGATGGCGGCGGCGACGAGCATCCAGTTGAGCGTGGTCAGTCGCAGGCGCAGCCACAGCTTGGCCACCACCAACACCAGCGCCGCCAGCATCGCGACGATGGGGAGGACGGCCTCCTCGACGTCCAAGACGGTCAGCGGGACGTGCGGTGCTCCCCCACTCAGAATGTGCCCGGGCACGAATGCGGTGTAGTAGTTGATGAAATCGGCTAGCGCGTGGTGGCTGAGCAGCACCGCCAGGAACACCACACCGACCAGCACAGCGCCAAGCACAGTCCACAACGTGGTGGTGAACGCGCTGAGCCGCATGGCACTGCGTCGCCAGCCTGTCGCGTACACATCGGCGGCGAAGATGGCAATGCCGATCGCGGGCACGCAGTACGCTGTCTCGGGCGAGATCACGGCCTGGATGACCACTGCGGCTCCGAGCGCGGCGGCGAGCCGGCTGCTCCTGCGTTCGAGCACGAGCCAGAGCAACACCAGCAGAAGCGGCCAGAAGATGAACCTGACAAATGTCAGGCTGGCGCCGTAACGGAAGAACAGCAGGGCTGCGACGGGAGCGAGCAGCCAGCGCCGCCCGATGACGCGATACGCGAGGAAGTAATAGCTGAGCAGGCAGAGCGGATCCACCAGGAGCGTCCGGCCTGCCGTGGCTCCCCAACTGCTGTCCTGCACCGCAGAGGTTGTCAGCAGTGAGGCAAACGCGTCCTCGAGGATGCCGTGGGTGCTGATCCAATCACGCCAGGGAAAGCCCCCGGACTCCACCAGGCGGAGCGTGGTCAGGGCCTGGCCGTCCTCGAAGGAGAGAAAGATGGGGAGCGCGCCGGACGCCACTGCAAGCGCCAGGAAGAGGGCAACCGGCAGGGTGACCAGGAAGATCACGCGCCGCTCGATCCGTGTCGCCGCCGCGACGTCAGTGCCCGCGCGGAACAGCGTGATCGCGACGATGATCAGGGCGGCGACGATCACCACTGCGCCAAGCCATACCGGCAGCCATGCGTAGTGATGCACGGTTCCGTCGCTCATGACCGTCACCTGTGTCGCCAGCGAGGCGACCGGCAGCCCCAGCAACGCGCCGGCTGCCCCGGCAGCGTTGAGACGGCTCATCTGCAGGCGCACGTGCCGGCCGCGCTCAGGTTCGCTCGGCGGGCGAGCCAACAACGCAGACGCCGCCCAGACGACCATGGCGTAGGCCGCGGCAAGGAAGATGACGTCTCGCCACGCGCCCACGCCACCGTCGTCACGCGCGATGGCCAGTATCAGGCCGAGAGTGGCACCCACGCCCAGCGACCGCACCAGCGGCATCGCCAATGTGTCGGTGCGCGACGGCGAGGTGTCCGCGTTGGTGTCGGGTGCGGCGATCGACCTGGCGCCGCCGTTCGCGAACGCCGGAAGCGGCAGTTGACGCCAACGCCAGACCAGCAGCATCAGGAAGAAGGTGGTCAGGCTGACGAGAGGGAAAACCACCACCACCAACTGGTACTTCTCCGCGTACACCGAGGGATTGAAGGCGTGGAATGTCGCGTAGCCGATGATGTCCGTGGAAACATGGAGGTTTGGATCGATGAAGAGGCTCAGAAGCGCAGCCACGGCGGCGCCGCAGGCCACCGCAGCGGCAACCAGCCCGGCGAAGCAGACTTGCCCGGTGAACACGGTGCGCGCTGGAGAGGCCGACAACCAAACGGCCCGGCGCTTGCGCGCTCGTATGGACGATGGATCGGGCACGCGGTCCATTCTGGTCGACAAGCGCGCAGGCGGGGTACAGTCGTCGGCGATGGCGTCGTCGCAGGCCACCAGCCACATCCACCAGCTGCTCGATGAGCACTGGACGGCCACGTTGCGCGTGCAGCCGTCGGTCTGGCGCGACGCCGAGGTCGTCGTCGCCAGCCACCCCGAGCCCTCGCACACCGACCTCGTCTACCTGATCCGCCGCGAGGACAGCTGCATCATCGTGGTCCCGCAGACGCTGGTCGGCAGCACCACCACCGCCTGCGCGGCCTGGCCGTCGGCGGCGGTGTTCGATCGCGCCTTTGTGCGCAGCCTCTACGGCGCCGCCATCTCCAGCATCCATGGACCTTTCTGGCTCGGGTATGCCACCCCGGACACCTTTCGCCCGGTCGACAGCCGTGGAGTGCGTGTCCTCGATGGCACCGCCGACGAGGCGGCCCTGGCCACGCTGCGCGCGCAGGTGGGCGAGGACGAATGGATCGACGCGGGCTTCGAGATCCCCACCCGGCAGGCATACGGTCGCTACGCCGGCGAAGAGCTGGTGTGCGCGGGCACCCTGACGCCGTTCGGGGGCGCCGCCGCCAGCGTCGGCGCGCTGACGTCCCCCGCCCATCGCAATCAGGGCCTGGGCGCAGCCATGCTGAGCGCCCTGACCGTCACCGCCCTCGAGCGCAGCAGTGTGGCTCAGTGCCGCGTCCTCGAGGCGACCAGGGCCGCCGTTCGCATCGCTCGCATGCTCGGATTCGTCGAGGACGGACGCACCCTCGAGGTGGTGCTCCACGTGCCGCCCCGGGGCGACGCCTTCGACGGCTGACGACCCGCCTCGAGGAGGTGGGGTTCAGCGGTTGACGGCGGCCATGTCCCAGTGGCGCTGGCCCCTGACCGCGTCGCGAGGCACCGCGGCGTCGAGGTGGGCGACCTCGGCGGCGCTCAGCTCGACGTCCGCGGCG
>JANWHI010000104.1 GCA_025450495.1 Candidatus Dormiibacter sp.
GCCGAGGCCGCGGATCACGCTCGACCAGCTGCACACCTTCCTGGCGGTCGCCGATGTCGAGCACGTGACCGGTGCCGCGGAGCTGCTGCGGCTGTCGCAAGGCTCAGTGAGCGCGGCGGTGCGCCGCCTCGAGGAGTCTCTGGGTTTGCCACTGTTCAACCGGGTGGGACGGAATGTGCGGCTCACCGACGTGGGCCGGGCAGTGCGCCAGCTGGCGATCCGCACCATGGAGGACGTGGCCCAGATCGAGGAGCTGACCGCCGGCTACCTCGCGTTCGAGACGGGAGCGGTCGCGATCGCGTCGGGGCGAGTGATGGGCGCGCATCGCCTGTCGACGTGGCTGGCGCCGTTCGTCAGCGCGCACCCCGGGGTCGATGTGCGCATCGTGCTCGGGCCGATGCAGGGTGTCCTGGCGCGGTTGGAGGATGGCAGCGCCGACATCGTGATCCTGGGCAGCGAGGTGCGCTTGCCGGGCGTGGAGACGGTCGAGCTCGAGCGCACCGAGCTGGTGCTTGTGGTTGCGTCGGGGCACCCGCTGGCCGCGGAGGCGGACCCGATGCGCGCTCTGCGGCGGCACCGCTACCTGGCGCACGAGGCAGGGACGGCGACACAGCTGCGCGCGGCGCGCGTGGTTGGCCGACTCGCCGACGAGGCGCCGACCATCGAGTTCGAGGAGGGGGCGCTGCTGGCAGCGCTGTTCGCCGGCATCGGCTACGCGGTGATGCCACGGTCGGTCGTGGAGGACGCGCTCGACGATGGCCGCCTGGCGGTGCTGCGGCGTCCCGGGGCAGCGGTGCCGCAGCGCTTCGTGGCAGCGCGGCGGGAGGCCCTGCACACCCCGGCGGTGCAGGCCTTCTGGGCACACCTGCACGAGCTGTCGGCGGCGTCGGATCAGGGCTGGTCGACTGCGCCCGCCGTCGCACCGCGCGGGCCGTAGCTGTTGCGCGCCACCCGCCTGATCCGACCTTCAGCCACGGCTTCCCGCAGGGCCCTGGTGAAACGCCCGGGTCCCCAGCGGGCGGCTCCGACCCGTCGTGCCAGCTGCTCACGGTCGATGACGCCGGCATCGTCGACGGCATGGCCGATGGCTTCGATCTCGATGTCGAGCACCCGCTCCGCGGTTGCCGCCGGGGACGACACCGCACTGCCGAGCATCGCCGGGACGTACATCCCCTGGCCCGGCCCGGGCCGGTAACGTCGAGCTCCGGCACGGTCGCGGCGCGCCCGCTGCTCGACGCGGCCCTGGATACGGCCCCGCAGCTCGCGCTCGCCATCCTCCGCAGGTTGGTCATCCGCGGATTCCGCGCTCAACGGTGTGGCCACCTCCTCGAGTGGCTTCTGCGCGGCTTCGACTCCGCCGAAGATCTCCGCGATCCCGCCGATCGCCATGACGATGGCGCCGATCACAAAGGCGATCGCCACGGCCGACCTGCTGCCCGTGGCGATGAGACGCCCGAACAGCAGCGGCCCTGAGATGCCACCAACGGCCGTGCCGACGGCGTAGAAGAACGCGATCGCCAGCGCCCGCGTTTCCATGGGGAAGATCTCGCTGACGGTGAGGTAGGCGGCGCTCGCCCCCGCCGAGGCGAGGAAGAAGGTGCCGAAGATGAACGCCTCTAGGGCCCACGGCGAGGTCAGCGCTCCGCCCGCGAAGAGGCCGGCCATCACAGCCGCGATCACCGCCGAACCCATATAGGTCGTGGTGATCATGATCCGGCGCCCGACGGTATCGAACAGGCGGCCCAGCGTGAGCGGCCCCAGGAGGTTGCCCGCGGCGAACACGATCAGAAAGACCGGGACGAAGGACGATGCCACCTTGTAAAAGGTGCCGTAGAGCGTCCCGAGGTCGAACGTGACTCCGTTGTAGAGAAAGGCCTGGCCGATGAACAGCGCCAGGCCGAGCAGCGCTCGTCGCGGGTATTTGGAGAAGGCGGTGTGCGCGATCTCGCGGAACGGCACCGTCTCGCGCTGGCGCACACGGATCTTGGCTTCGGGCTCGCCGAGCTTCCCTCCCGTCTCCCTCTCGATCTGTGCCTCCAGGTCGGCGACGATCCTCTCGGCTTCCTCCTCGCGGCCGTGGATGAACAGCCAGCGCGGGCTCTCCGGCACATGGCGGCGCACCAGCAGGACGGCGAGTCCGAGAACGGCGCCGAGGCCGAACGCCAGCCGCCAGCCGACGTTGGCGGGCAGCCACGCCTCGTTGAGCAGGACGATGGCAGCCACCGAACCGAGGATCGACCCGACCCAGAACGAGCCGTTGATCATCAGGTCGACACGACCGCGCACGCGAGCCGGAATGAGCTCGTCGATCGCCGAGTTGATCGCCGCATACTCGCCGCCGATGCCCGCCCCGGTGATGAACCGAGCCGCGAAGAAGTACCAGGCGTTGAACGACCCCGCGGTCGCCACCGTCGCCACGATGTAGACGCCGAGCGACACCATGAACAGCTTCTTGCGGCCGAGCCGGTCGGTGAGCTGTCCGAAGAAGAGCGCGCCGAGACACGCACCGGCGACGTACGCCGCCGCGGCCACCCCGATCTGGGACACGGTCAGGTTGAGGCCGCTGCCCTTCTCGGTGAGCCGGGTGGCCACCGAACCGACGATCGTGACCTCGAGCCCGTCGAGGATCCACACGGTGCCAAGCCCGATGACCACCATCCAGTGGAATCGCGACCACGGCAGCCGGTCCAGCCGCGCCGGGATCCTGGTCTCGATCGTGGCCGGCTGTGTCGTCATCTCCTGCCTGCTAGCCTCCGCTGGTGCTCCGCTGTCAGCTGCTTGGTCACCGGCCGCGCTTCACGGCGACGGGCACCACCATGCGGTGGGATTGTCAGCGGGGCTGTGGCAGCGGCGGGTCGAAGGACTACGCGACCGCCGAGCAGGCGGCGCTGTACGCCGGCGGGCTCAACCGCGAGGATCGCGATGATCGTGGCCGCCGCGCCCCACTGGTCGCCCTGCTTCCGGTGCGGCTGGTTCGCGCGCTGCGCCGGCGTCAGGCTCCGCGGTAGCTGCCCCCCATGGCTCATGGGGGGAAATATTAGTGCCTTGGTACCACGTTATCCAGGTGATCCGGGCCGGATGAGAGCACCGAGGAACCGCCGATCGAGCGACTGTGCTGCATGGGCGCCGCAGAGGATCAGCGCATTGCGCAACTCGTCGAGGAACAGCTCGAGCACGCGCTGCGCCCCGGCCGCTCCGCCGACGGCCAGTCCCCAGTAGAGCGGACGGCCGATCATCACCGCGTTGGCGCCGAGGGCAAGGGCTCGCAGGACGTCGGTGCCGCGACGGATGCCGCCGTCGACGAGCACATCGCCGCGGCCCGCGACGGCGTCGACGATCTCGGCGAGGACGGTGGCTGTCGCCGGCGCGCCGTCGAGTTGCCGGCCGCCGTGGTTCGAGACGACGATGCCGGCAGCTCCGTGAGCCAAGGCCAGCAGTGCGTCGTCGGGCGTGAGGATCCCCTTCACCAGCACGGGAACCTGGTAGCGGCCGGCCATGGCCTCGACGTCCTTCCAGCTCAGCGCCGCGTCGGTGGCATGCTGAGCCTGGTGCGGTTCGAAGCCGCTCTCGACCCCAGTGTCGGCCAACGACGGGACCGCGGAGCTGACATTGAAACCGGAACGCAGGTCGCGCTCGCGGATGCCGGACACGGGGAAGTCGACGGTGACCACGAGCGCCTCGTAGCCCGCGGACAGAGCCTCGTCGATCAGTCTGTCGGTGATCGCTCGATCGCTGAAGACATAGACCTGGTACCACTTCTGTGCGTTCGGGACGGCCGCGACGACGTCGGAGGCGGAGACGTTGGACAGCGTCGAGAGGCACATGATCGTCGCCGTGGCCGCGGCCGCGCGGGCCATGGCGATCTCGCCCTCGCCAGTGGCGATGCGCTGGTAGGCCATCGGCGCGGCGATGAGCGGGTGCGGCTGCACCTTGCCGAGCACGGTGACGCGCGTGTCGGGCCCAGATGAGCCCGTCAGCACGCGCGGGACGATGGTCAGGCGGCGCCAGGCTGCGACGTTCTCGGCAAGCGTCCACTCGTCCGTGGCTCCGCCGCTGATGTAGTCGTAGGCCCCGGTTTTCAGGGCCGCGCCCGCGGCGATGGGAAACTCCGGCAGCGTGGTTGGCAGGGTTGGTCTCATGCGGTGCTGACGCGTCCGGGCTGCGCCGGCTAGCGGCTGGTGCGAACCAGCATCTTGCCGGTGTTGTCGCCGCGCAACAGCCCGAGGAACGCGTCGGGAGCATGCTCGATGCCGTCGACGATGGTCTCGCGCGTCCTGATGCTGCCGTCGGCAATCCATGGACCGACCTCGTTGACGAAGTCGTGCATGCGGTGCTGGTGGTCGAAGACGAGGAAACCTTGCAGGGTCAACCGCTTGCCGACGCACAGGGGCAGGTTGCGCGGGCCCGGTGAGGGATGGGCCGCGTCGTATTGCGAGATCATCCCGCACAGAGCGGTGCGACCATGCGGACGGAACGCGCCGATGGCCGCCTCGAGGTGCTCACCGCCGACGTTGTCGAAATACACGTCGATGCCGTCGGGCGCTGCCTCAGCCAGCTGGGTGCGCACCGGACCGTTCTTGTAGTTGAACCCGGCGTCGACCCCGAGCTCCTCGGTGAGCCAGCGCACCTTCTCATCCGAACCGGCGCTGCCGATCACGCGCGCCGCGCCGCGCAGCTTGGCGATCTGCGCCGCCATGCTCCCCACCGCCCCCGCCGCGCCGGAGACGAAGACCACGTCGCCCTCCTTGATCTGCGCGATGTCGACGAGGCCGACCCAGGCGGTGAGGCCGATCATGCCCAGGGCGCTGAGGTACGCCGTGGCGGGGATGGAACTGGTGTCGACGCGGCGGAAGTCAGCCGCCTTGCCGGTGGCATATTCGCGCCAACCGAAGTTGTGGGTCACGACGTCGCCGACGTTGAGGTCCGGAGTGCGCGACTCGATGACCTCACCGAGAGCACCGCCGTCGAGAACCCGGCCGATGGGGAACGGAGGGATGTACGACTTCACGTCGTTCATGCGGCCGCGCATGTATGGGTCGACAGAGACGTAGGAGTTGCGGACCACAGCCTCGCCGTCGTCAGGCGGCCGAACATCCGTCTCGACGAGGGTGAAGTTGTCGGTGGTGACCGCGCCGTTGGGCCGGCTGGTCAGATGGATCTCGCGGCTGCGCAGGCCTGTCATTGTCATGGCCAGCGCATCTTGGCACACCGCCAGCGGGCGCCTGCCGGCACAGGCCGCGGCCGTTGCTCAGGCGTCCAGCGCGTCTGCGACTGCGACCGGTGCCAATCCACCGCCCGGAGCGAGGCCGGCGAGCCCGGCCACCCTCCGTGTCCGACCGCCCTGGCCGGCCGGGAAGCGCCCTTTCAGAGACAGGAATGGCCGCTCGACGACCACCAGCGAGACCTGCGCCACGGCGATCGTCAACGGCAGGTCGATGAGCAGGCGGAGCGGGCCCGGCGAGATCCCCAGGCCGGCGACCGCCGAGTCGATGGCCAGACCCCACCGGTACCTGCCGTAGGAGCGGCGGCCGATCCAGCGCAGCACACCGTTGTTGAGCCACACCGTCGGCCGCTCGCCGACGGCGTGAAGGATCAGCGCACACGCGCCCAGCGCAGCCGCCAGCTCGGGGAGCGGTCCTGGCGGCGCAGCCACCAGGGCCAACCCCGTGAAGGCGCCGGCGGCGATGACCGTTGGCGCCGACAGTGATGGTTGTCGATCCATCCAGAGCAGCGCGAGCGCGCAGCCGACGAGCAGCACGCTGCCGTGGGTGGGGGTGCCGAAATACACGAAGTACGATGCACTGCCTCGCGCGAACAGAACGAGGCTCAGCAACTGGCCGGCGGCGGCCAGGGTGATGCACGTCCTGAGCGCTGTCCGCGGGCTCGAGAAGCGCAACAGAGCGATCAGGGCGATGGGCCAGAGCAGATAGAACTGCTCCTCGATCGACAGCGACCATGTGTGTCCCAGGTATCCACCGAGCAGGGACGCCTGGTGGAGAGCCAGGTCCCAGTTCTGGAAGAACAGAAGTGCCTGCGGAGCCGCGCGGATGGTGTCGAGGCGGTTGCTCGGCGAGCCGACCACGGTGGCGACCAGCTCGGCGGCGCAGACCACGATGACCAGGACGGGAAGGATGCGCAGCGCCCGTCGTCCGTAGAAGTTGCGCAGCCGGACGCGCCCGCTGCCCCTCTGCTCCTCGGCGATCAGGGTGGTGATGAGGAAGCCCGAGAGGACGAAGAAGATGTCGACACCGATCTGTCCCCCTGCGAACGGCAGCTGCTCAGCCCACGCGTGATTGCACAGCACGGCGAGAACGGCGATCGCCCGGAGGCCATCGAGCGCCGGTCGATGGCCGAGTCGGAGTGGTTGAGCTGGCTTCATGAGGAACACCGAGCGGCCGCGCGGCCTGGGTCGTCTGCTCAGCAGAGCCCTCGCGCATTTTCCGGCGGTCCCGCCCACGCCCCAGTTCGGATCCTGCAACGAGTAACCCACGATCTGACCCCCCGTTGCTGCCCAGACCGCCCCCCCTTTGCGGGGTAAATGAAGCGAACGCGCCACACGCACAGGTACATTCGAGGTATCACTAGTGGTGATAGGAAGGCGACGGCTCAGGGGTCCGGCGGGCAAGCCGGTTCGAGGCAGTCAGGAGGTGGTTGGCATGGCATGGCACGCGGTGCAAGCAAAGGACACGCCAGGCCCGGCGCAGAGCACGCGCCCGGCGCCGGCGGTGGTCGCGTCACGGCGACGCTTCGTCCCGGCCGCGTCAGCGATGAGCGACGGCCTGGCGAAGCTTGTGTGGTTGATGGTCGCCATCGTCGAGGCCATCCTCACCCTCGATTTCGTGTTCCGCCTCATCGGCGCGCGCGACGAAGGATTCGTCCACGGGATCTTCGTCGTTGGATCCACGCTGTCCTCGCCATTCAACGGGATCTTCGCGAGCGTCGCCCACCAGCTTCCGTACACGCTGACCTGGAGCGACCTCGTGGCCCTGGTTCTTTGCCCGGTGGCTGGTTTGCTGCTGGTCAGGCTCATCCGCGCGGCGCGCCCGCGGCCACGCGTGGTCGCGTAAACCGAGGTAGCAGGCCGCTCACAGC
>JANWHI010000105.1 GCA_025450495.1 Candidatus Dormiibacter sp.
CGGGACAGATCGGCACCGTGGGGTCGGTGTTCGCCGCTCTGCCCTAGCGCGCGTGTTCCGGTCCGCGCCTCAGTTGAGTCGCTCGAGGATCATGGCCATGCCCATGCCGCCGCCGACGCACATGGTCTCGAGGCCGAGGGTCTTGTCGAGGGTGCGCAGGTCGTTGAGGAGGGTGCAGAGGATGCGGGCGCCGGTCATGCCGAAGGGGTGACCGAGGGCGATGGCGCCGCCGTGGGGGTTGAAGCGGTCGTCCCAGGGGTCGATGCCGATGCCACGGGCGGCGGGGATGACCTGGGCGGCGAAGGCCTCGTTGAGCTCGACGACGTCGATGTCGTCGATGCCCATGCCGGCGCGGGCCAGTGCCTGCTTGCTGGCCTCGATGGGGCCGAGGCCCATGAACTCGGGGTTGAGGGAGCCGAGGCCGGTGGCGACGATGCGGGCCAGGGGGGTGATGCCGAGCTCGCGGGCCCTGGTGTCGCTCATCACCACGACCGCGGCGGCGCCGTCGTTCAGGGGGCAGGAGTTGCCGGCGGTGACGGTGCCGTCCGCGCGGAAGACGGGGGCCAGGGAGGCGAGCTTCTCGAGGCTGGTCTCGCGGCGGGGACCGTCGTCGGTGGTCATCTCGCCGGCGCCGTCACCGAGGGGGACGGGGATGATCTCGCGGGCGAAGAAGCCGCTGTCCTGGGCGGCGACGGCGCGCTGCTGGGAGCGCAGGGCGAAGCGGTCCTGCTCGTCGCGGGAGATCTCCTCGCGGCGGGCGACGTTCTCGGCGGTCTGGCCCATGGCGATGTAGATGTCCGGGAAACCCTCCGGGTTGCCGCTTGCCATGCGTGCGTTCCAGTTCTCCGGTCTGTCGGCCATGCCGCGCGGGAAACGCGACACGCATTCAACGCCGACTGAGAGGAACACGTCGCCCTCGCCCGCGGCGATGGCGTGCGCCGCCATCCGTGTCGTCTGGAGCGAGCTGGCACAGAAGCGGCTCACCGTCGTCCCCGCAACGTCGAGGCCGGCGAGGATGCTCACCACCCGGCCGAGGTTGAACCCCTGCTCGCCGCTGGGCCGGCCGCACCCGCAGATGAGGTCTTCGATGTCGTTGGGCTCCAGCTGTGGAACCTGCTCGAGCACCTTGGTCACGACGTGGGCGCCGAGGTCGTCTGGGCGGACATCGACCAGCGAACCCTTCGCGGCGCGGCCGATGGGCGAGCGACCGGCGGCGACGACGACGGCCTCAGGCATCGTCTTCACCCTACCTCGAAGAGCTCCTGCGGCATCGCATGCATGCGTTCGACGGTGCCGTCGGCGTTGACGACGTAGTCGTCACTCGTCCAGCTGTAACCGTGCTCGGTGCTGAAGGCGGGATGCAGCGAGAAGTACATGTTGGCCTGCACCGCCATGGTCTCGTCGAACCGCACCAGCGGTCGCTCGACCATGTCGTAGCCCTGGCCGTGGAAGTGCACACGCCGCTCCTCGGGAAGTCCGCGGGAGCGCATGTGCGCGTTGTACGCAGCGAAGATCTCGCGGCAGTCGGCGCCGGGGCGCAGCATGTCCACGCAGAATTGCTGCACCTCGAGCAGCACCTGCTGCTGCTGCTTCAGGCCCGGTGGGGGCTTGCCGAGCACCGCGCTGCGTCCGAGCTCGCAATAGAAACCGCCGGGTCCGTTGTTCTCGATGAGCAGGCTGAACTGGTCGCCGGCCTGGAGCGCGCGGTGCTGCAGGTGACGGTTGACAATCTGCCCGGGCGCACCGGCGGGCCCGGAGTACGCCAGGAACAGCCCCTGCTCGCTGCCCAGCGAGTGACCGACGTGCTCGGCCACTGCCGCCACCTCGAGCTCGCGCATCCCGGGGCGGATCGCCGCCAGCGCGGCGCGCATCGCCTCGTCCTGGAGGGCCGCGCACCGGCGCGCCATGGCAATCTCGTGCTCGCTCTTCACCGCCTTGATGGGATCGACGAGCGCAGACGCGTCGATGAAGCGCGCGTCGTGGAGCGATCCGCGCTGGAGAGTGTCGATGAGCGCGAACGAGATGGCCGCGGTGCCGAGCATGCCCACCGTGCCCTTGGCGAAGCGCGCCAGCGCCGCGGCCGCCAGCTCGGCGTCGTGCGCCGCGGTGTAGTGGGCGGACGCGTAGCTCGGCGTGGTGAGCACGCGGCCCACTCCACGACGCACGCCGTCGCCGTCGGCCGGGAGCCGCATGTCCATGTCGAATGGGCCCTGTCCGATGATCGTCATCGGCTCGTCGACGGGAAAGATCACGGTGGTGACGTAGCCGTTGGTGGCGGGCAGGTCGGTGAGGTACTTCACGTATCCGCCCATGAAGTCATTGCTCGCCTGGGCGAGGAGCACGTCGACTCCCTCACCTGTCATGGCGGCGCGGATCGCCGCCCAGCGGCGCTCCAGCTCCTCGGTGGGGATGGGGTGGTTGAGGCGCTCCCCGGCCCCGGACCGCGGGATCAGCGTCACCGACGCACCACGTTGATGAGGTTGGCGACATCGCCGGCGAGGAATCGCCGCAGGTTCTCCTCGACGATGGGCAGGGCATCGTCCGCGTAGCCGGTGTGGAAGCCGCCCGTGTGCGGGGTGATGAGCACGTTCTCCATCATCCAGAACGGATGGTCGATCGGCAGCGGTTCCTCGGCGAAGACATCGAGGGCCGCGCCCGCGATGCCTCCTTCGCGCAGCGCCCCGATGAGCGCGGGCTCGTCGACGATGCCGCCGCGGGCCACATTGATCAGGAAGCTGGACGGCATCATCGCCGCCAGCACCTCCGCGTTGACGATGCCGCGCGTCTCAGCCGTGTACGGAGTCAGCAGCACCAGGTAATCGACGCCGGCCACGGCCTCGGCCAGCTGGTCGCGCGGCCACATGCGCTCGAAGCCGGCCACGTCGCGTGTCGCCGAGGAGATGCCGACCACATGCATGCCCAGCGCCGCGCACTTGGGAGCCAGCTCCTCGGCGATGGTGCCCACCCCGAGGATGGCCACCGTCTTGCCCTTGAGCAGCGCCACGGGGAAGCGCTGCCACTGTGCCTGTGCCTGGTTGGCAAACGAGCGGCGCAGGTCGCGCGCCAGGACCAGCATGAATGCAAGCACCAATTCCGACACGGCCGGCCCGTGCAACCCGTGCAGGTTGGTGACGATGACGTCGTCGCGTAGTGAGGGGCTATCGACGATGCCGTCGACGCCCGTCCCGAGCGCCTGCACCCAGCGCAGCTTCTCGGCATCGGCGAGCACGTCGTCGGCCATGTGCGCACCGAAGGTCATGAGCACGTCGGCGTCGGCGATGTACGGCCCCACCTTGCTGTGGTGCTCGACGAGGTCGATGTCCACGTCGGGGAAGGCGGCGCGCAGGCGGTCGCGATAGTGCTCGCGGACGTCCTGCGGGAAGGCGAGGAGGATGAGGACGCGGGTGCGCTGCTCCACAACGTGCAGGCTACGCGGGAATGACCGGCACGAGCAGGTGCGAGTCGTACTGAGCGCCGGTGTGGATGATGTGTGTCCCAGCGTTGCGCGTCTTGGAGTGGAACATCTTGACGATGGGTGGCGGGTAGTCGTACACGTCGTGCCCTTGGATGACCAGGCGCAGCGACTCCCCGGCCAGGAAGCGCGTCCCCGACGGCCAGATCTCGATGTCGACGGGCACCACCTCGCCAGGCGTCAGCCGCTCCTCGCGGGTGTGAGGGTGCCAGGGGCGCAGCGGCGTGGAGAGCTCGGGGTCGAGCTCGCGGTGCGACACGCGCAGCCAGCCCAGCGCCACCGGCCCGTCCTCCTGGGCGTTGAGGAATGAGAACGGCACGATCTCGCCATTCTTGTCCAGCTTCTGCACCGCTACGAAGAGGTCCATGTCGTCAGCGCCCTCGGCCTCGACCCACAGGCGCAGCGCCATGGGGCCGATGAGGTCGGTGGTGTCGGTGAAGCCGTGCACGAAGCTGGTGCCGCCGCTCGCCGCGTTGTAGCGCACCTCAGCCTCGTGCGTTGGCGGCGTCGCCCTCAGCGCGCCGGACTGGGCGTCGAGGTACAGGGGTGTCGGCTGCGTCTGGGGCAGCGGCCACGTCTCCTCGTTGCGCTGCTCGCCTTCGTAGAAGCGCTCGCGGACCTCCATACGCACTCGCGGCCACGCGTCCATCGTCCCGTCTTTGCTGAGGAGGAAGCGGTCGAAGAACTGGCGCAGCAGCTCGACATTGTCCGGGCGGTGCCAGAACTGCCACTTCTTGCGCGCGTGCACAAGCAGCCACTTGTCCTTGGAGGCGATGCGCGCGAACCCCTCGAGAGTCCCGCGCGTGTGCAGGCCCTGGTCCGACCAGCTGGCCACAACGAATGCCGGCACCTCGACGAGGCCGAGGTCGGCGGTCTTGCTCTCCCAGTACTCGTCGATGAGCGGGTGGGCGGCGTACATCGCGACCGTGTCCTCCACCCGGCCACGCGACCAGGCCACCCGCCGCGAGCGCCACATGGGGCCGAAGCTGTCCTCGGGGATGCCGCCGTGGTAGGCCATCTCCCGGTAGCGGTCGCTGACGCCCTCCCACGGGTTGATGGCCGCGAGGTGCGGCGGGCGCATGGCGGCGGCCCGCCACTGCGAGATCGCCAGGTATGAAACCCCCGACATGCCCACCCTGCCGTTGCTCCACGGCTGCGTGCCCGCCCACTCGATGAGGTCGTACATGTCGCGCGCCTCTTGCGCGGAGTAGAAGGTGGCGTCGCCCTGAGAGTTCCACATGCCCCGTGGATCGACGTTGATGACCGCGTAGCCGTGCTGCGTCCAGTAGACGGGGTCGGGCGCCTCGAAGGCCGTGTGGCGCGAGATCCAGGCGGGGTCGACGCCATGGCGGGGGAAGAGGTCGTACTTGACCGCGCCGTGCTTGCCGTACGGGCCCCACGCCACGATCGGCGCGACCTGTTCTCGCTGCGCTGGCCTGAAGACGTCGACGTAGATCTCCACGCCGTCGCGCAGGCGCACAGCGGTGTCGTACTCGATGATCATCCCGGCGTCGCGCTCGGTGCGCGGCGACAGCGGCAGAAGGCCGGCCTCCTCGGGCGGCACGCCGGGTAGGAACGTGATCTCCGGGTCGGTGTCGATCATCCGGCTGCTCTCCAACGATTGCCCTTGCACTCCGGCTCGGCGCCCGATATGGTAGTCCTCACCACGGTAGGGAGCATACTTTCCGCTGGTGATGCTGGACGCTGTGGCCTTCACAGGAGGTTTCCCATGGGCTCCGGGCGACGTGCTCTCTTGACCTTCCCCGCCACGGCCGCGCTCGTGCTCCTCAGCGCGTGCGGCAGCTCGCCGAGCAGTTCCGGCGGCGGCAACGTGCCGACGCAGTCGGGGCCGATCACGATCGGGGTCATCGCGCCATTCACGGGGCCTGCGGCGCAGTTCGGCAAGCTGCTGTCGGCGCCGTGCTACGCCGCCACCGACCTCATCAACCAGGCGGGCGGCATCATGGGCAAGCAGGTCAGCTGCTCGTCAATCGACGACACCGGTGATGCGGCGGACGCTGTGCCCAACGTGAGCCGGGCGATCGCCACCACCAGCAACCTCGACCTCACCGTCGGGCTGGAGAGCAACACCGCGGCGACCACCGTCCCGCTGGTGAACACCGCGAAGATCCCCATTGTCACCACCAACGGGTTGACGGCGTTCACCAAGAACAGCTACCCATACTACTGGCGGCTGACCCCGTCGGACGACGCCAACGGCGCCGCGTTCGCGGTGTGGGCTGTGCAGAAGGGCTACAAGAATGTCGCGGTCGTCTTCCAGAACGGCATCGGCTCCGAGGGCAACCTTCCCGGGCTGACCACGGCGATGCCCAAGCTTGGCGGCACCCTCGGGTTGCAGCTGACCATCCCCGCTGACGCCGCCTCCTACTCGAGCGAGGTGGCGCGCGTCATCGCCACCCACCCGGATGCCCTGATCTGGTCGGCCGACCCGCAGACCACGGCGACCTTCATGTCGGAATACAAGCAGCTCAACAACGGCGTGCTGCCCGCCATGGTCACGGCCACGGACTCGCTTACCCCCGACTTCTTCGGGGCGCTGTCGCACGTGGTCGGCGCCGACTACGTGACCAAGAGCGTGTTCCTGGTGGGATCCTCGTTCAGCCAGACGACGCCGGCGTTCGCCACCTACAAGGCCGCGCTCAAGGCCAACTCGAAGACCTCGGCGATCGCCGACGTGCTCAGCGCCGTCGGGCCGCCTGCCTCCGCCTACGACGGCATCAACATCATGGCGCTGGCCATGATCATGGCCAAGACGACGGTGGGCTCCTACTACAACCAGTTCGTCACCCAGGTGGTCAGTCCCAAGAGCGGTGCGACCGTGGTCAGCAATTTCGCTGACGGTGCCAGGGCCCTGGCCGCCGGCCAGCAGATCCAGTACGTCGGCGTGATCGGCCCGGTGGTGTTCAACCAGTACCACAACTGCGCCGGCGAGTTCGCTGCCAACGTCTTCGCAGCTGACGGCAGTGCCAGCCGGGTCGGCAGCATCTCAGGAACGAAGGTTCTCGGTCTACTGTGACCTCTGAGGCAGGGCCTCACTCGTCCAGCGCACAGGGAGTCGCAGCCGGCCGGTGTCGGCGGCGGCTCCCGCGGCGCGCATACAGGGATGAACGTTGCAACTCCTGATCGAAGCGATCGGCTTCGGGATCGCCACCGGCGCGGTGATCGCCCTCGGGGCTGTCGGCTTCTCCGTGCAGTTCGGCATCAGCAACATTCTCAACATCACCTACGGCGCGCTGATGACGCTTGCGGCGTACATCGGCCTCGTGCTCATCAGCCACGGCGTCAACGCCTGGCTGGCCCTGGTGCTCGGCGCCATCGCGGTGGGCATCGTCTCGGTGGTGTACCACCGCGTCCTGCTTGCCCCGCTGGTGCGGCGCGGCACGCGCGCCATCGCCATGATCATCGTCACTGTCTCGGCCGGGATCATCCTGCAGTACGTGATCGTGGCAATCGCCGGGCCGGAGTCGCACAGCTACGGCGAGCAGAGCGGCTCCACGCTGCACCTGCTCGGCTTCACCCTGTCCGCCGGACAGGTCGCGCTGATCATCCTCACCGCGGCGGTGATGTTGTGCCTGCACCTGCTGCTCACCCGCACAACGCTAGGCAAGGCGATGCGCGCCACCTCGTCGAACCGCGTGCTGGCACGCAGCTGCGGCATCGCCACCGACCGGGTCAGTGACATCGCCTGGCTCATCTCCGGCTCGTTGTGCGGTGCCGCCGGGGTCGCGCTGGCGATCACCACGGTGAGCTTCGA
>JANWHI010000106.1 GCA_025450495.1 Candidatus Dormiibacter sp.
GGGGTCACGGTGACCTGGCCCGGCGCGCTCGCCGCGGCACTGGTCGCTCCCGGGCCCCTTGGTCGCGACGAGCGGTCGGCCCTCTCGGCCCGGCTTGCCCGCGCCTTTCCGCCCTACAGCGCCCCAGGCGCCCCCCGGCGGGCGGAGGCAGCGCGAGACCCGCAGTGACCGGACCGAGGTTCGCCGGTCACGCCCGGCGTCAGTAGGGTCGGGCCGGCGAAGGGAGGCCGCCGTGACCAGGGTGCATCGCCCTCAGCGGCGAGTGGAATGGTGAACCAATGAGCGGGCCCGTCGACAGGATAGAGACCACGGACGCCGCGCCGGGTGTGCGGGTCGTCGCGTTCAACCGGCCCGAGATGCGCAACGCCTTCGACACTGCGATGTACCAGCAGGTGACGACCGCGCTCCGTGCGGCCGATACCGACGAAGCAGTCGGCGCCGTCGTGCTGACCGGCAACGGCACCGCCTTCACCTCGGGCCAGGACCTGGCCGAGATGGCCGCCATCGCGACCGGGACCGCCGTCGAGGGCGCCGGGCAGGGATTCCAGGGGTTGCTCGACTGCGTCAACGGGCTCTCGGTTCCCCTTCTCGCCGCGGTGAACGGCGTGGCGGTCGGACTCGGCTTCACGCTGCTGGCGCACTGCGACCTTGTCCTGGTCGACGCCGAGGCCCGCCTGCGGGTGCCGTTCGCCGAGCTCGGCGTGCCGCTTGAGGCAGCGAGCAGCCTCCTGTTCCCTGCCGCCATGGGCTGGCAGCGGGCGGCCCGGGTGCTGCTCACCTCGGACTGGGTGGACGCGGACGAGCTGGTCGAGCTGGGTCTCGCCCTGCGGGTCTGCGCCCCGGGCACCGTACTCGGAGAGGCGGTCGACCTCGCCGCGCGTATCGCCGCCCACCCCCGCGCGGCCACCCGGGCGATCACCTCCCTCATGCGGGCAGCCCGGCGCGACGCCGTTGCCGAGGCGAACCGCCGCGAGCAGGCCGCGTTCGCCGCCTTGCTCGGCGCCGCGGTAGGTGGCGGCGCCCTGGCCGAATTCGCCGCCAAGTCCAGGCCGGCGACCTGACCGTGCGCCTGGGCATCACCGCCGCACTGACCGACCGCGACCTCACGCCCGCCGCGCTGGGCGCCGTCGCGGAGGAGCTCGGCTTCGACTCGCTCTACCTGCCCGAGCACACCCACCTCCCGGTGCGCGAGGACACGCCCCCCGCGCTGGTTGAGGGCGTGCGCCCCGACGACTACAAGCGCTGCCTCGACCCGCTCGTCGCGCTGGCCACCGCCGCCGCGTCAACGACACGTCTGCGGCTCGGCACCGGCATCCTGCTCGTGGCCCAGCACGACCCGATCGTCCTGGCCAAGCAGGTGGCCACGCTCGACCACATCTCGGGTGGCCGCCTCACGATGGGGATCGGCTTCGGATGGAACCGTGCCGAGGCCGAGGACCACGGCGTCGACTTTGCACGCCGCCACGCCGTCGCGCGCGAGCACCTCGCCGCCATGGAGGCCATCTGGGCGACGGACCAGGCCGAGTACCACGGCGAATTCGTCGATTTCGACCCGACCTGGTCCTGGCCCAAGCCCGTGCAGCAGCCGCGGGTGCGCACCCTTATCGGAGGCGGCGCCACCGACGCGGTGCTCGGGGCCGTCGTGGACTGTGCCGACGGCTGGATCCCCATCGGCGGCGGCGGGCTGACCCAGGCCATCCCCCGCCTGTCTGCCCTGGCGGAGGCGGCAGGCCGCGACCCCGCGAGACTCGGCGTGGTCCCCTTCGGGACGATCGCCGGCGAGGGCAAGCTCGAGCACTTCGCCGGGCTGGGCATCACCGAAGTGGTGCTGCGCATCAGGGCCGGTGACGAGCCGTCCGTGCGGGCGGAGCTCGAGTCGTTGGCGCCGCTCGTCCCGTTCGCTGCCACACTGGGGTCACCATGACCGACCTGATCGACGACACGACACCACGCCTCGGGAGCACCACACCGCTCCCGAAGATCATCAGCGTGGACGACCACATCGTGGAACCCGCGCACCTGTGGGACACGTGGCTGCCGGCCCGTTTCCGCGACCGCGGCCCGAAGGTCGAGCGCCGCGGCATCGGCGAAATGGAACACATCGGCGGTGGCAGCTATCGCCAGACGTTCGAGCCCGACGGGCCCAAGGCCGACTGCTGGGTCTACGAGGATCTCGTCTACATCAACAAGCGCCACGTGGCCGCCGTCGGCTTCGACCGCGACGACATGACGATGTCCCCGATCACTTACGACGAGATGCGGCCCGGCTGCTACGAGCCCCGAGCCCGTGTCGCCGACAACGAGGCCAATTGGGTGGAGTCCAGCCTGTGCTTCCCGACCTTCCCGCGCTTCTGCGGCCAGACGTTCCTCGAAGCCAAAGACCGCGAGCTGGCCGAGGCTTGTGTCGTGGCCTACAACGACTTCATGGTCGAGGAGTGGTGCGGCGACAGTGGCGGCCGTCTTCTCCCGCTGTGCCTCATCCCGCTCTGGGACGCCGGGAAAGCGGCGGCCGAAGTGCGCCGCAATGCGGCGCGGGGCGTCCGCGCCGTCTGCTTCAGCGAGATCCCCCCGCACCTCGGGCTGCCCAGCATCCACGGCGGGTACTGGGACCCTTTCTTCGCGGCCTGCGAGGAGTCCGGCACCGTCGTCTGCATGCACATCGGGTCGTCGTCCAAGATGCCCGCCACCTCGGCCGACGCTCCCGTCGCCGTCGCGGCGACCTTGAGCTTCGGCAACGCCATGGCCTCGCTGACCGACTACCTGTTCTCGGGTGTCCTCATCCGCTTCCCACGGCTCGTGCTCGCGTACTCGGAGGGCCAGATCGGCTGGTTGCCGTACATCCTCGAGCGGGCCGACGACGTCTGGCGCGAACACCGGGCCTGGGGCGGCGTGAAGGACATCGTCCCCGAGCCGCCGTCGACCTACTTCCATCGCCCGGTCTACGGCTGCTTCTTCCGCGACCAGCACGGGCTCGACTCCCTGGACGTGATCGGGTCCGACCGCATCACCTTCGAGACCGACTACCCCCATACCGACTCGACCTGGCCCGACACCCGTGCGGTGGCCGAGCAGATGGTGCGGGACCTGTCCGACGACGACGTACACCGCGTGATGCGCGGCAACGCCATGGAGATGTTGGGGCTCGCCTAATACCGGGGCAGCGCGATGAAGGCGACCAGGTACGCGAACATCCCGGCGCCCACCAGGGTGCAGAGGTGGAACACCTCGTGGAAGCCGAAGACCCTCGGCCAAGGGTCGGGCCACTTGCGGGCGTAGACCAGCGCCCCCGCCGTGTAGGCAAAGCCCGCCACGATCATGAGCCAGAAGCCCGCCCACCCGAGGCTGCGCACCAGTTGGGGTGCCACGACGATCGGGCACCAGCCCACGACCACGTAGGGGATGGCGACCACCCACTGCGGCGCGTCGAGCCACACCTGGCGCAAGGCGACACCCGCCGCGGCTCCTCCCCAGACCATGGCGAGCACGGTCACCTGGGCCCACCCGGTGAGCGCGAGGCCGGCCACCGCCGTGGACGTCCCCGCGATGCCGACGAAGATCGCGCTGTGGTCCGCCCGGCGCATGCGGCGCCACGCCGGCGCCGACCACCGCAGCCGGTGGAAGGCCGCGCTGGTGCCGAACATCACGAGCATGCCCACCACATAGACGGAGAGCACCGCCTCGGCAGCGGCATCGGGACCCGCCGCGATGAGGAACGGCCCGCCGATCAGCCATCCGCAGAAAGCGACCACGTGCAGCCAGCCGCGCAGGGCGGGACGCCCGTCGCCCCGGTTGTCGGCGGCCGTCCCCTGCTCGCCCTGCGCCAGTGCCGTCACGAGGCCACCGATCGTTCCAGTCGGTCGGCCGACTCCACCTCCCCGCGCGAGATGCCGAGGAGGAAGAGGATTGCGTCGAGGTACGGCACGCTCAGTGCGGTGTCGGCCGCGCGGCGCACGACGTCCCTCGCGTTGAACGCGATGCCGAGACCCGCGACCGCGAGCATGTCGATGTCGTTCGCCCCGTCGCCCACCGCGATGGTGCGGGGGAGCGGGACGCCGGCCTGCGTCGCGAAGCGGACGAGGGCGTCGGCCTTGCCGGCCCGGTCCACGATGTCGCCCTCAAGCTCACCCGTGACGACCCCGCCGTCGAGCTCGAGGACGTTGGCCGCCAGATGGTCGATGCCCAGGTCGCGCACGAGCGGCTCCCTCACCTGCCGAAAACCACCGCTCACCACGGCGATCTCGTAGCCGAGTCGCTTGAGCGTACGGACCAGCGTGCGGGCGCCCGGCGTCAGCAGCACGGAGTGGCGCACCGCGTCGAGGTCCGCCTCCTTGAGGCCGGCGAGGAGCCGGACCCGGCGGCGCAGTGCCTCCTCGAAGTCGAGTTCACCCGCCATCGCCGCGTTCGTCACGGCCGCCACCTGGGGGCCGCACCCGCAACGCTCGGCCAGCACGTCGATGACCTCGCCCTGCAACAGGGTGGAGTCCGCGTCCATGACGATCAGGTGCTTGGCGCGCCGGTGCAGGCCCGCCACTTGCACCGCCACGTCGACCTCACGGGTGGCCGCCTCCTCGGCCACGGCGCGGCGCAGTCGGGCGAGGTCGGCGCCGGCCACGGACAACTCGTAGGAGTGCACCGGGTAGGAGGACTGGCGCACGATCCGCTCGATATTGCCGCCGCACGCCGCGATGCGGCCCGTCACCCCCTCCAGCGTGGCGGCATCGATCTGGGGGGCCAGCACCGTCACCAAGTGGCGGTCGCAGGACTGCTCGAGCTCCGCTTCGACGAGCGGCTCGACCGTCACCTCGACGCCGTCGGCGAGCAGCCGGATCAGCGCGGCGTGCACCGACTCGACGCTGAACGGCACGAGGTCCGCCTCGACGCAGAGCAGCAGGCGGCCGTGCACGCGGACCTGCTCCACATCGTGCACCTCGACACCCTGGTCGGCCAGCGCCGCGAACAGCCGCTGTGCGATGCCGGGGGCGTCCTGGCCGCTCACCGTCACCAGGAATGGCGACGGTGCGCACTCTCCCGCCGTCACTGCCGCATCACGACAACATCACGTTCTTCTCGCTGACCCAACCGGCGCCCTCGACCCAGCGCTTCACGATGCGGGCGGGTACGCCCGCGACGACGCAGCGGTCAGGGACCTCGCCGCGCACCACCGATCCCGCCGCCACCA
>JANWHI010000107.1 GCA_025450495.1 Candidatus Dormiibacter sp.
AGGCCACCTCCTTGACCAGCTGGGCGCCCATGTTCTGGAAGGGCTCCTCGAGCTCGATCTCCTTGGCGATGGTGACTCCGTCGTTGGTGATCGTCGGCGAGCCGAATTTCTTGTCGAGGACGACGTTGCGGCCCTTGGGACCGATCGTGATCTTGACCGCGTTGGCGACGCGGTCAACGCCCTTGCGCATCTCGTCGCGGGCTTCCGCGTCGAAGAGCAGTTGCTTGGCCATCAAAACCTCCTCCCGCCTTCTGGTGGGCGGGTTCAAAGCACGGTAGGAACCTGTTCGGTTTGTTACGTGGAATCTTAGCACTCTCGGTAGGGGAGTGCTAGCAGCCGGGGTCGGCGAGCGCCAGCGCACGGCTTGCCACGCTCGGCGGCGACGGCTCCACGCCCACCCCCGGGAGCGCTCCACTAAGCTGCCGCCGGTGAGCACCTCCCGGCGGCTCGAGGGTCGCGTTGCCGTGGTCACCGGCTCGTCCCGCGGCATCGGCCGCGTCATGGCGCTCGGCCTCGCAGCCGAGGGGGCCGCCGTGGTGGTCACCGGCAAGTCGGAGCAGTCCACCGAGAAGCTGCCGGGGAGCATCCACAGCGTCGCGGAGGAGATCACCGCGGCGGGCGGCCGGGCCATCGCTGTGCGCCTCGACGTGCGCAGGGAGGACGAGGTCGCCGCGATGGTGGAGCGCGCCGTCGACGAGCTCGGCAGCCTCGACATCCTCGTCAACAACGCCGGCGCGCTGTGGTGGAAGCCGGTCCTGGAGACACCGCTGAAGCGCTACGACCTGATGTGGGAGGTCAACGTTCGCGGTGCGTTCGCCTGTGCTCAGCACGCCCTGCCGCACATGATCAGGAGCGGCTTCGGCCACATCGTGATGTGCTCGCCGCCCATCGGCACCGAGGCCAACCCGGGCTACGTCGCCTACATGACCACCAAGATGGGCATGACCCGGCTGGCGATCGGCATCGCGGCCGAGCACCACGACGACAACGTTGCGTGCAACTCGTTGTGGCCGGTGACGCTCATCGAGAGCCTCGCGACCATCAACTACGGGGTCGGCGACCGCAGCATCTGGCGCTCCCCGGAGATCCTCAGCGACGCGCTCATCGAGATCGTCAGCAGCGAACCCCGCCGGCTCACCGGCAGGCAACTGCTCGACGAGCCCTTTCTCCGCGAGCGCGGCTGGACCCAGGAACGGCTCGACGCCTACTGGCTCGACGGGCCGCCCCCGGACCCGGTGTACATCGACGGACGGCCGGGGTCGTCGATGTGAGGGCCCCACCTATCATCGGTTGAGGCCCCGGCTGCCCACACCCACGCTCCGTCGCACGCTGGCGGCGGGGGCGTTCAGCGCGGGGGCGGTGATCTCGGCGAGGGCGTTGCTTCGGCCACGCCGCACCACGCAGCCGAGCCTCCTCGACTGGGAGGCGGTGCGCGCCACGGCGTCCCAGCGCGCCGGCACGGATGGCGCGCTGGACGCCGCCACGGCCGCGGCCGTGGCCATGCGCTGCGATGCCGTCGCCGCCGGGCTGGCCCCGCTGATGGTGGAGGTGGTGGAGCGCCCGCTCGAGCACTTCCCGCGTTTTGAGATCCTCGACCGGCGCGGGTTCATCGACGTCAACATCACCATCGCCCGGCGCCTGCTCGTCGCCGTGGAGGAGATGCGCGCGACGCTCGGCGAATCGCGAGCCACAGCCCTGAGCCGCGGGGTGATGAATCGCTACGTCGGCGTGCTGTTCGGGATCATGTCGCAACGAGTCCTCGGCCAGTACGACCCGGTGTTGAGCCTCGGCCCTCCGCCCCAAGGTCAGACCCCGGCGCTGTACCTCGTCGAACCGAACCTGGAGAGCTTCGCGCAGGTGGCCGCGGCGCCCATCGAACCGCTGCGGCGCTGGCTGATCCTCCACGAGCTCACCCACGCCTGGCAGTTCGGTGAGCACCCCTGGCTGCGCGAGCACCTGGTCGGGATGATGGACACGATGATCCGCAGCAGCCTCGCCCACGCGATCGGCGACGGCAAGGGCAAGCAGCCGAGCGGGCGCGAGGTGATCGAGCGTCTTCCCGGAGCCATCCGCACCCAGCTCCGTGGCGTGGCGGCCATCCAGGCGGTGATGAGCGTGCTCGAGGGCTACAGCAACTTCGTCATGCATCGCGTGGGGCGCGAGCACCTCGAGAACTTCGACGAGCTCGAGGCTGCGTTCGCGCGCCGGCGGTCGCAACGCACCCTGGTGGAGCGCTTGGTTCTGGCCATCACCGGCATCAACATGAAGATGCGCCAATACGAGGTCGGCGAGGGTTTCTGCGAGGCTGTCGCGGGCGCGGGTGGGGTCAGCCTGCTGAACCGCGTCTGGGAGGGGCCGGAGATGATGCCGACGCCGGCCGAGCTGCGCTCACCGTCCACGTGGGTCGCACGGGCCCGCCGCTAGTCGTTCTGAGGTCTCGCGCAGGCGGCACAGGTGCCGACGATCTCCACGGTGTGACGGACATCGACGAAGCGCTCCGCCCGGGCAACCTGGTCGGCCCACCGCTCCACCGCGGGGCCGGCCACCTCGACCGTTCTGCCGCACTCCCGGCACACCAGGTGGTGGTGGTGGGCGCCGGACTCGCACCGCCGGAACAGCGTCTCGCCGGCGTCGGTGCGAAGCGTGTCCACGGCGCCTGTGTCGGCCAGCTCGCGCAGGTTGGCGTACACGGTGGTGAGCCCCACCCGGGCGCCACCGGCTCGCAGCTGGGCGTGCAGGTCCTGGGCGCTGCGGAAATCCGTGGACGCAGCCAGCAGCCGTTCGAGCGCGAGCTGCTGGCGGGTGATCCGTTGCCGGGGCATCGGAGCACATGGTAGCATCCTTGTCTGTAACCGTAACCATTGCAGTTAGTGAGCTGGGAGAAACCCGCCGATGTTCGGTCCGCTGCTTCGCAGAAGCCATCGATCAACACAGCTCCGCCTGGCGTCGGCAGGCCTGGCAGCGACCGCGCTCGTCGCGGGATGCGGCTCGCCCTCGTCACCGTCCGTGGCTGCCGGCGGCCGGCTGGCCGTGGTCGCCGCGGAGAACTTCTGGGGCGACATCACCCGCCAGATCGGCGGCGGCCAGGTCAGCGTCACCTCGATCATCACCGATCCCAACGCCGACCCCCACAGCTACGAGACCGACCCCAGGGACGCAGCGGCGATCAACAACGCCGCCCTGGTCATCGAGAACGGCGTCGGCTACGACGACTTCATCGACAAGTTGCTCAGCACCAATCCCAACACCGGGCGCGACGTCCTCTCCATCGCCCAGACGGTTGGCGCCGGCGGCGGCAACCCCAACCCACACCTCTGGTACAACCCGGACTATGTGAAGGCCGGGGCGCACGCGATCGAGAGCCACCTGGCCAGCCATGACCAGGCCCATGCCGCCGAGTTCCAGGCCAACCTGCAGACCTTCCTGGCGGCGTACCAGCCCTACATCGACACCCTCGCCAGCATCCGCGCCCGGCACGCCGGAACGCCGATCGCCTACACCGAGCGCGTGCCCGGCTACCTGGTCGAGAAGGCGATGCTCCGCCTGGCCACGCCGGCGTCGTTCGCTCAGTCGATCGAGGATGGCAACGAGCCGAGTCCCGCCGACACGGCGGCGATGGACGATGCGATGACCCACCGGCTGGTCAAGGTGCTGCTGTACAACGCCCAGGTGACCAGCCCGACGACCCAGAAGGTGCGCGACCTGGCCAGCGCCAACGGGATCCCGGTGGTCGGCGTGGCCGAGACCATCCCCGCCGGCGAGCCCAGCGTCCAGGCCTGGCAGATCCACCAGGCGCAGGCCATCCTGGCGGCGCTGGGAGGGTGAGCTCTGCCGCACCGGCGATCCAGCTGGATGGCGCAGCGCTCCAGTTCGGTGATCGGCGCCTTTGGACCGACCTCACCCTGCGGGTCTCCGCGGGCGAGTTCCTCGCCGTGCTCGGCCCCAACGGCTCGGGCAAGACCAGCCTGCTCAAGGTTCTTCTCGGGCTGCAGCGGCTCTCGTCCGGGACGGTGGAGGTGGGCGGTCGCACCCCGCGCCGCGGCAGCAGCGTGGTCGGCTACATCCCGCAACAGAGATCGGGCGACCGCGACCTGCCGTTGCGGGGCCGGGACCTGGTGCGCCTCGGGCTGGACGGCCATCGCTGGGGCATCGCGCAGCCGCATGCCGGCGCCCGCGCTGCGGTCGCCCAGGCCATCGACGCGGTCGGGGCCACCCGCTACGCCGACCGGTCGATCGGTCTGCTCTCGGGCGGCGAACAGCAGCGGTTGCGCATCGCCCAGGCGCTGCTCGGTGACCCGCAGGTCCTGCTCTGCGATGAGCCGCTGCTCTCGCTGGACCTCCAGCACCAGCAGGCGATCACCGCACTGATCGACGCGCGGCGCCGGCAGGCGGGCACCGCGGTCGTGTTCGTGTCCCACGAGGTCAACCCCATCCTCCCAGTGGTCGACCGGGTGCTGTACCTGGTCGGAGGCCGCTGGGCGGTTGGCACTCCAGATGAGGTGATGACCAGCGCCCGTCTGTCCGACCTCTACGGCACCGACGTCGATGTCTTCCGCGTCCACGGGCGGATCGTCGTGATCGGCGCGCCGGACGCCGCCCACGGAGAGCACGGCGGCGAGCACCACCACCCCGACGTCGCCGAGCTTCTCTGATGGGACTGTGGGACTACCTCGGCCAGCCGTTCGCGCAGCACGCGCTGATCGCGGGCACGCTGATCGCCATCACCAGCGGCATCATCGGCCCGTTCGTCGTCACCAGGAAGATGGCCTTCGCCGTGCACGGCACAGCGGAGCTCTCGTTCACCGGTGCGGCGGCGGGGTTGGTCGTCGCCGGCGACGCGGTGGGCGGGGCGCTGCTGGGATCGCTGGTGGTCGCCACCGCGATCGGTGTGCTCGGGGTGCGCGAGCGCGAGCGTGATTCCGCCATCGGCGTCATCCTCGCGTTCGGGCTCGGCCTCGGCGTATACCTGCTCAGCCTCTACCACGGCTTCGCCACCGAGGCCACCAACATCCTCTTCGGTCAGATCTTCGGGGTCAGCAACGGGCAGTTGCTGCTCCTGCTCGGCGTCGCCACCGGGGTGCTGCTGGCGATGGCCGTCCTGTACCGCCCGCTGCTGTTCGCCTCGGTCGACCCCGAGCTGGCCGAGGCGCGCGGGGTACGGCTGCGCCTGGTGGGTGTGTTGTTCCTCTACGTCCTCGCCCTCACCGTCACCGAGGCCGCCCAGATCGTGGGGACGTTGCTGGTACTCAGCCTCGCCATCACCCCTGCGGCAGCCGCGCAGCGACTCTCGGCGCGTCCGGCGATGGTCACCGGCCTCTCCGTGCTCTTCGCGCTGCTGGCGTGCGACGGTGGCCTGGTCGCCAGCCTGCAGAGCAACACCATCAAGGCCAGCGTCTTCGTCACGGTGTTCAGCTTCGCCATCTATGTCCTGGCCCGCGTCGCGGGAGGCGCGTTGCGGCTCGGCGCGCCGCGGTCGCGCGCGCAGCCCTGGCGCCGCCGCGGCGCCACCTGACGCGTCATGTAGCGTGCACAGGGTGGAACCGCCTCGCCCCGGTGAGAATCGTTGAAGAGCGTCCGCATCGGCGCCGGCCAGGGGTTCTACGGCGACACCCCTGACGGCGCGGTCGCGGTGGCGCAGCGCGGCGAGGTGTCGTACATCTGCTGCGACGCTCTCGCCGAGCTGACCATGGCAATCCTGCAGAAGGACAGGCTGCGCGACGGCAGCGGCGGTTTTGCGCGTGACCTTGGCGCGTTCATGCGTGTCCTGCTGCCGATCGCCCGCGAGCGGGGCATCCGCATCATCACCAACGCCGGCGGCATGAACCCGACCGGCGCAGCCACGGCCGTCCGCGACGTCGCCGCCGAGCTGGGCATCAACGACCTGCGCGTCGCCACCGTCACCGGCGACGACATCACCGCTCGCATCGGCGAGCTCACGGCCGGCGGCATCGAGCTGCGCAACATGGACACGGGCGCTGACATCACCACCATCCGCGACCGCATCGTGTTCGCGGTCGCGTACCTCGGCGCCCGCCCGGTCGTCGAGGCGCTCGAGCGCGGCGCCGACGTGGTGGTCACCGGTCGCGTCGCTGATGCTTCCCTCTTCGTGGCGCCGATGGTGCACGAGCTCGGCTGGAGGTGGGAGGACTGGGACCGCCTCGCCCTCGCGGTCGTGCTGGGGCACCTGATGGAGTGCTCGGGACAGGCCACGGGTGGCAACTTCAGTGGCGATTGGTGGAACATCCCCGACCTCG
>JANWHI010000108.1 GCA_025450495.1 Candidatus Dormiibacter sp.
GCGCGCCGCTCGCGCCACCAGAGCAGGCCGCCGGCGAGCCCGACGCCGACTTCCACCACCAGGCCGCCGAAGGCCACCGCGTTGGCCGACTTCTGCGCTCGCCCGATGGCGGCGTCGATGGACGAGTCGAGGCTCGCTTCGGCTGCGCGATAGCTGTCGAAGAGCGCCTTCCCGGAGCGGAGGAATGCCGGGGTGCTGCCGGCGTGAGGGGCCTGTGCCACCGCCGTCGCTGCCCAGCCCGACAGCCAGGCACTCGCGGCCAGGCGGAGCGCGACGAACCCGTCGAGCAGAGCCGGGTCCCCGCCGACCGCCTGCTGCAGAGCGGCAGTCCCCTGCTCCAGCTCCTGCTGGCCGGCGCGGTATGGCTGGAGGAACGACGGCACCCCGGTATCGAGAAAGCCGCGAAGCCCAGTCTCCTCGTCGAGCATGCCTGCGTGCGCCTCGGCAAGAGCCTGGCTGGCGGCGACATCCCGGTTGGCTGATTGGGAGAGCACGCCTCGCCCGACATTGACGACAACCAGGACGATCACGGCAATCACCGCAAGACCACCAAGGCGGAGAAGGATCCCAGACACGGCCTGGTCGAGGCGGATCGGCGTCGTGGTACGTTCTCGCATCGCTGTTGACCCGCCGATGCTAGGTTCGCCAGCCCGCCTCAACCGCCTGCGCGCGCGACCGTGACAGGATCGTCAGCGGGGATGGCGGTTGCGATCTGCCCCGGTGAACGCCACCACCCGCTCGTGGAGGATCCCGTTGGTGGAGAGCCCGGTGCCCCCGAGCGGTCCGTCGCTGGAGCGATCCAGGAAACGCCCGCCCGCCTCTTCGACGATCAGGGAGAGCGCCGCATAGTCCCAGACGTTGGCGCGAGACGTCCAGCCGATGTCGGCGGTGCCGCGCGCCACGGCGAGGTGCGAGAGCGCGTTGCCCATGCCTCGGGCGTCCCAACAGCGCCGAGCCATCTCCACCAGCTCGGCCGCCATGCCGACCCGGGCGAAACCAGACACCGAGGTGTGCGCGATCATCGCCTGCTCGATGTTGTCGACCGCGGACACGTGCAGCGGGCGGCCGTCGACCGTCGCCCCGCGGCCGCGAACGGCGGCGTACCTGTGGCCGAAGGCCGGGGTCGAGGCCACGGCCACCATCGACGCGCCGTCGTGCTGCAGAGCGATCAGCGTGGCCCATGTCTCGTTGCCGCGGACGAAGCTCTTGGTACCGTCGATGGGGTCGATCACCCAGCGCCAGCCGCCCACCGCCTCGACGTCGCCGCCGAACTCCTCGCCGAGGATCGCGTGTCCCAGCCGGCGCTGGCCCACCAGCTCGCGGATGGCGCGCTCGATGGCGTGGTCCGCCTGGGTCACGGGAGTGAGGTCGGGCTTGGTCGTGACCACCAGGTCGAGCGACCGGAAGAACCTCATCGACACCGCGTCGGCGATGTCGGCGAGCTCGTTGGCCAGGGCCAGCTCGTCGGCGAGATCCGTGGCGTTCGCTGCGGTCACGGCACAGAGCCTACCCACCGCCTGTGCGGCCGCGCCCGTCGTACCCTAGACCGCGCCAACCGATCACCAGGAGTCAAGACAGCCATGGCCCACCGCAAGTTGCCGATCTTCGACGAGAAGGGTTTCGTCATCCTCCGCGACCACCAGGGCCCGGCGATCCCGGACAGCGAATGGCTCGGCCTCGAATACATGGACTGGAAGAGTGGGGGGGACACCAACTTCGCTCCGCTCGCCTCAGCGCTCGGCGAGATGGAGTGCGCCGGCTTCTGGGACCACGGCAAGCCCGACAAGGACGGCATCTGGACGAAGAACAAGGAGATCGCGCCCTCATTGGTGCGCTACGTCGAAGCGGTGGGCACGCGCTACGGCAGGGTTCGCGTCATCAAGCTGAACCCCAGCGACGAGCCGTTTGCGCGGCGCCAGCTCCACCTCGACGACAACAACCGTCTCAACCCGGATGGGGAGGGGTGGGTGGTGCGCTCGTGGCTGGAGCTGACCGACTGCAACGCCACCTTCATCCTCCGTGAGGACCGCGAGCACGACGGCACCGAGTCGCGGATCCCGCTGCACGCCGGGATGCAGTTCATCATCGACACCCAGCGGCTGTGGCATGTTGTCCACAACCCTGGTCCCAACCCGCGCTACGCGCTGATCACCTCGTGGGAGTCAGGCGACGCCCTGCAATCGTGGATCGACGCCGAGCTGCCGGTGGGCGAGGGCGCCGCGGCGGGCTGACGCCGCTCAGCGTCCGCCGTCGTCGGGGGTGACCACCTCCCCGCACGTGGGGCAGTACTCGGCCGCGTCGTCGTCGATCCACTCGCCGCACACCGGGCATTGCTGTGTCGTCATCGCTGTCGCCTCCGTCACCGGCCCTCCTGGCGACCTCGATCGTCGGCGCCCCCGGCGGACGTCGGGCGGCCAATCGACTAGCCCGCTGTGATCGGGTTGGCCAGGCGGCCGATGCCCTCGATCTCGACCTCGCAGACCTGGCCCGGCTGGAGCCACGGCGGGGGCTTGCGTCCCATCGCCACGCCCGACGGTGTGCCGGTGAGGATCACGTCCCCGGGCTCGAGCGTGGTCGCCGCGCTGCAGTGGGCGACCAGGGTTGCCACGGTGAAGATCATGTCGGTCGTGCTGCCGTCCTGCAACGTGCGGCCGTCGACGATGCACCTGATGCCAAGGTTCTGCACGTCGGCCACCTCGTCGCGGGTGACGATCGCCGGTCCGAGTGGACAGAAGCCGTCGAACGACTTGCCCCTGATGAACTGACCGGTGGCCATCTGCGCGGTCCGCGCTGAGACGTCGTTGGCGCAGCAGTACCCGAAGACGTGGTCGAGCGCATCCGCCTCGGCGATGTCTCGACCGGCGGTCCCGATGACCACGGCCAGCTCAGCTTCGTAGTCGAGGTCGCTGACGAACCGCGGACGGGGGATGGGGTCGAACGGACCGATGACCGAGGAGGAGTACTTGGCGAACACCATCGGCTCGGGCGGAAGCTTGTTGCCCAGCTCCGCGGCGTGTTCCGCGTAGTTGCGACCGATGGCGATCACCTTGCCGGGTCGCAGGATCGGAGCGTCGAGGCTGGTGAGCTCCGCACCGGTCACCTCGCCCACGGTCAACAGCGCCTGGGTGCGGTCGGCGACGCGACGGACCGCATCGGCGACCACGTTCCACTGCTGCATCAACGAGATCATGTCGGTGACGTCGTTGAGGCCCTCGCCGGCCAGTCGGGCTGCGTACGGCAACGAGACGACGCGATCGGCGATGACCAGCGCGGCAACACCACCGCCGTCGGTTCGCATTGGGCCCAGCCTCATGCCGCACCGGCGTGCAGACAGCTGAGCACCTCGTCGTGGATGAGCCCGTTGCTGCTGATCACGTTGGCGCCGCGGGCATGGTCGACACCGGCGAAATCGGTGAGACGCCCTCCCGCCTCGCGGACGATCAGCCGCGCGGCACTGATGTCCCACTCGTTGATCACCGGCTCGATGCCACAGTCCACCGCCCCCTCGGCGACCAGCATGTGTGACCAGAAGTCGCCGAACCCGCGGGTGATGCGGCAGCGTGCGGCGAGCGCGTCGAAGCCAGCCTGCCAGCCGTACTTGGCAAAATCGCGCACGTCGGTGAACGATAGCGTGGCGTCGGCGAGCCGCGTCACCGCCGAGACGCTCAGGCGCTCGCCGGCGCACATCGCGCCACCGCCGCTCGACGCCCACCAGCGACGCCGCAGCGCGGGCGCGGACACCACCGCGCACGTCTCCTCGCCGTCGTGCTGCAGGGAGATCAGCGTGGCCCAGACCGGCACCCCGCGGGCGAAATTCTTGGTGCCGTCGATGGGGTCGACGATCCAGCGCCACTCGGCATCGCCACTGGAGCCGCCCTCCTCGCCGAGAACCGCGTGCGATGGACGCAGCGCCGCGACCCGGGCGCGAATCATCTCCTCGATCTGCCGGTCGGCGTCGGTGACCGGGCTGTCGTCGGGCTTGGTATCGACGCGCAGGTCGCTGGCGCGAAAGCGCGCGATGCTGACCGCGTCGGCGAGATCGGCGAGCTCGAGAGCGAGAGTCACCTCATCCGCTGCCGCGGTCGTCAACTGTCGTCCTCGACGGTGGTGAAGAAGCAAGACGCCTCGCCGGTGTGACAGGCCGGACCGCTGGGATCGACGCGCAGCAGCACGCTGTCGTCATCGCAGTCGAGGCGCACCTCGACGACATGCATGCGGTTGCCGCTGGTCGCACCCTTCTCCCACAGCTCGCGCCGCGACCGGCTCCAGAACCAGGCCTGATGGGTCTGCAGCGTGCGCTGCCAGGCGGCGTCGTTCATGTAGGCGAGCATGAGAACTGCACCTGTGCGTGCGTCCTGCACGATCGCGGGCACCAGCCCGTCCGTGTTGAAGCGCGGACGTTGGCTCACCGCCGCACTTCGACTCCAGCGGCGGCCAGGAAGCGCTTGCAGTCGGGGATCGGGTGCGCGTCGAAGTGGAAGATGGACGCCGCCAGGGCCGCGTCGGCGCCGCCCTGATCCAGCACGGCGCGGAGGTGCTCCGGCTCTCCGGCCCCCCCGCTGGCGACGATCGGGACGGGCACGGCGGCAGCAACGGCGGCGGTCAGCGCCAGGTCATAGCCGCGGCGGGTTCCGTCCCTGTCCATGCTGGTGAGCAGCAGCTCACCGGCACCACGATCCGCCGCCTCTCGCGCCCAGCCAACCGCGTCGCGCCCGGTATCGCGTCGGCCCCCGTGGGAGTGCACCGTCCACCCCGTGCCCACCTGGCGCGCGTCGATGGCCACGACCACACACTGCTCGCCGAACCGCTGCGCCGCCTCCTCGATGAGCGCCGGACGCTGCAGCGCAGCCGAGTTGATCGACACCTTGTCGGCGCCGGCGCGGAGCAGGCGGTCGATGTCCTCGACGCTGCGCACCCCGCCGCCGACGGTGAGCGGGATGAACACGGTGTCGGCGGTGCGGCGCACCGCGTCGATGAGGATGTCCCGGCCGTCGCTCGACGCGGTGATGTCGAGGAAGACGATCTCGTCGGCGCAATCGGCGTCGTAGCGCGCCGCCAGCTCGGCCGGGTCACCGGCATCGCGCAGGTCGGTGAAGTTGACGCCCTTGACGACCCTGCCGGCGTGCACGTCGAGGCACGGGATGATCCGCTTGGCGACGGTCATGCCACGGCTCCGTGGCCGAACCGGGCCAGCGCCGCGCCGAGGTCGAAGAGCCCCTCGTGCAGCGCCCGGCCGACGATCACCCCGGCCGCGCCCGCCGCGGCACAGGCGGCGACGTCGTCGATGGTGGTGACGCCAGCGCTGGCGAGGACGGGACCCGGAAAGCGCGCACAGACATCCCGCAGGGCGGCCAGCGCCGGGCCGGCGAGCGTGCCGTCACGATCGATCGCGGTGTGCACGATGCCGGCGATCGGCCACGTGCTCCAGCGGTCGACGTGCATGGTGGCGTCGCCCGCCGTCTGCGTCCACCCCTGGGCCCGCGCCGCGCCGCCGTCGACGTCCAGCGCGATCAGCACCTTGTCGGCAAACTCCGCGCACAGCGTCCTGGCAGCCTCCGGCTCGCGCACCGCGAGGCTACCGATCACCACCCACGCGGCACCGGCATCGAACCCGCGCTGCGCGGCGGCGTGGTCGCGCACGCCACCGCCCACCTGCACCTGCGCGCCGCTTGCCGCGAGCGCTGCGACCGACGCCAGGGCGGCGCTCGACGACGCCGGATCCGCCTGCCCGCGCGCCGCGTCGAGATCGACGACATGGACGCGTCGCGCGCCGGCGGCGACGAAGGCGCTCACCACCGCCACGGGGTCGTCGGAGTACACCGTCTCACGCGCGTAGTCGCCGCGCAGCAGCCGCACCACCTGTCCCGCGCGCAGGTCGATCGACGGGATCACCAGCATCGGCGCTCGCTCAGGCGCGGACCGCGGCTGTGCACCGGGACACGAAGTTGGTGCAGGCCGCAACGAAGTTGGCGTACACGCGCAGCCCCGCCGCAGCGCTCTTCTCGGGGTGGAACTGCGTGCCCGTGATGTTGCCTGCCTGCACCGCGGCGACGATCTCGCCGCCGTGGTCGGTGACCGCCACCACGCAGCCTTCATCGTCGGGGATCGCCGCGTACGAGTGCACGAAGTACGCGTACGAGCCGTCGTCGACGCCGGTGAGCAGGGACGATGGCCTGGTGACCCTCAGCCGGTTCCAGCCCATGTGCGGCACCTTGCCACGCGCCGGCCGGAGCCGGCGCACCCGCCCGGGGATGAGGCCGAGACCCGATTCTCCATCACCCTCGTCGCTGTCGCTGAAGAGCAGCTGGAAGCCGAGGCAGACCCCGAGGATGGGCCGGCCCGACCCCGCCACCGCAGCGATGGCGGCGTCCAGGCCGCGGCTGCGCAGCGCCCGCGCCGCCACCACGAACGCGCCCACCCCGGGCAGCACCAGGCCGTCACAGCCGGCCAGCTCCCGCGCGTCGGCGCTGAGCACGGCGTTGCCGCCACCGTGGGCGAGCGCGCGCTCGACGCTGCGCAGGTTGCCGACCCCGTAATCGCAGACACCGATTCGCGGGGCGGCGTGCGTGGTCACAGCATTCCTTTGGTGGAGGGGACGCCACCGCCGATGACCGTGAGCGCCTGGCGGGTGGCGAGGCCGATGGACTTGAACGCGGCCTCGGCGAGGTGATGGATGTTCTCGCCGCGGACCTGGTCGAGGTGCAGGCTGACACCGGCGTTCTGCGCGTAGCCGCGCACGAATTCCTGGAGGACGGCGACGTCGAAATCGTTGATGCGCCCGCGCAGGCCATCCAGCGCGTACACCACGTGCGGGCGCCTGCTGTAGTCGAGCGCGCAGCGCACCAGAGACTCGTCGAGCGGCGCGTACGCGTGTCCGAACCTGGCGATGCCCGAACGGTCCCCGAGAGCCTCGGACACGCAGCTGCCCAGCACCAACCCGGTGTCCTCGACGAGATGGTGGGCGTCGACGTCGACATCGCCGCGGCCGACCAGGCGCACGTCCATGCCGCTGTACTTCACCAGCGACTCGAGCATGTGCCGGAAGAAGGGAAGGGGAAGCTCGATGGCCGCGCGGCCGGTGCCATCGAGGTCGACGGCGCACTCGACGCGCGTCTCCTTGGTCTCACGGATCGCTTCACCATGTCTGGCGCTCATTGCTCGCGGTCCTCCATGCGCAGGCGGATGGCCTGCTCATGCCCCAGCAGCCCCTCCGCCTCCGCCAGCGCGCACGCCACCGGGGCGAGCACGTCGAAGTCCGCCGCGGTGAGGTCGGCAACCGATGGCCAGCGCACGAAGTCCATGGTCGACAGGGGCCCGCGGTATCGCGCCGCGCCCTGGGTCGGCAGGGTGTGATTCGGCCCGGCGATGTAGTCGCCCATCGACACCGCTGAGAGCGAGCCGCAGAACACAGCCCCGGCGCCGCGCACGCGGTCGCGGAGCTGTTCGGCCTGGGTTCCCTGCAACGCCAGGTGTTCGGGCGCGAACGCCGCGGCCACCTCCACCGCCTCGTCGAGGTCGGCGACGAGCACCAGCGCCCCATGGCGTCCCGCCGACTCGGCGATGATGCCGGCGCGAGCCGCAGCCGGCGCTCGCTCCGCGAATTGCGTTGCCACCGCCTCAGCCAGGTCGTGCGAGTCGGTGACACAGACCGCCCAGGCCAGCGGGTCGTGCTCGAGCTGGGAGATGAGATCGGCCGCGATGTACGCGGGGTTGGCGTCGGCCGCAGCGATCACCATGATCTCGCTGGGCCCGGCGAGCTGGTCGATGTCGACGGTCCCGAACACCTCCCGCTTGGCGAGGGTGACGAAGAGGTTGCCGGGACCCACCACCTTGTCGCCCGGGGCGATGCCTGCGGTGCCGAACGCGAGCGCCGCGATCGCCTGCGCGCCGCC
>JANWHI010000109.1 GCA_025450495.1 Candidatus Dormiibacter sp.
TCGATGTCGACGTCGACCGCGTCCTCGATCTCCGGCGTCACCTCGACCAGCGCGAAGGACGTGTGCCGCCGCGCCGCCGAGTCGAACGGGCTGATGCGCACCAGCCGGTGCACGCCGCGCTCGCTCTTGAGCAGCCCGTACGCGCGCGGTCCGCTGATGCGCAGCGTCGCCGACTTGACGCCGGCCTCATCGCCCGCTGACTCGTCGAGGAACTCGATGGTGAACTTCTTGCTGTCCGCCCAGGCCATGTACATGCGCATCAGCATCCCTGCCCAGTCCTGCGAATCGGTGCCGCCGGCGCCGGCGTGGATGCCCAGGATGGCTGGGTGATCGCTGTACGGATCGCTGTAGAGAAGCTCGAGCTCGCGCCGGTCGAGCTCGTTGCTGAGCAGATCCAGCTCGCCTGACACCTCCGCCGTCATGGCGTCGTCGGGGTCGGTCTCGAGCATGCTGCTGAGGTCGACGGCATCAGCGGTGCGCTTCTCGATGGCCGCGACCGACTCGATCTCCTCGCGCAGCCGCGACGCCTCCTGGGTCAGCGACGCGGCGCGTCGCTGGTCGTCCCAGAGAGAGGGATCGTTGATCTCCTTGTCAAGCTCCGCGAGGTGTGTGCGTCTGGCCTCCAGGTCAAAGGTGGCCCAGCAGGTCTGCTGCTCGGGCCTTGACCTCTTCTGCGCGCGTGGACAGCTCGCTCATGACCTCGCGAGTGTACTTGGCCGCTCGGTCGCGACGGCTAGGATGGCCGGATGACCGAAACCCTCTCCGTCCCGGACAGCCGCGGCCACACGCCGTCCGATGCCGACGAGCGCGAAACGCTGATCGCGTTTCTCGACAAGTACCGCGAGTCGGTGCTGGTCAAGCTCGATGGCCTCGACCGCGAACAGATGTCGCGTCGCCTGCTCGAATCCCGCACCACTCTGCTCGGCATCGTCAAACACCTGACGATCTGCGAGCTGTCGTGGTTCGGGACAGTGATGGCCGGTGGTCCGGAGATCCCGGAGGATCCCGACGATCCCGACGCCGAGTGGGTGGTGATGGAGAGCGACGCGCCCGAGCAGGTCGTCGCCGACTACCGCGCCGCGTATGCGCGCAGCGACGACATCGCCCGTGCGCAGACCTCGCTCGACGCACTCGTACCGCGCCCCGGCCGTCCCGACAAGTCGGTGCGCTGGATCCTGGTGCACATGCTGGAGGAGACGGCGCGACACGCCGGCCACGCCGACATCCTTCGCGAGCTCATCGACGGCCGCACCGGCGATTGACGGCGTCCAGCACGGACGCCACCGCTGCACCGCCTCGCCCACCTGCGCGCGAATCGAGATACGGGCAGCCCACCTGCGCCGGCTCTTTACATCCACGAACGTATGTTCGTATACTTGCCTGCATGATCTCGTCCCCTCCTGGTGGGGGGCGGTAGGGGCGCCCTCGACACCGTCCGACGCTCCGGGCGCTGACCTTGCCGAGCTCGGTCGGGCCGTGGCTCGCTTCAGCTCGCGACGCCCGGCCCGCAGCCCCGCGCAGCTCGGTGTCGACCTCATCGAGCTGCGCCACCTCTGCGACCTCCTCGAGCTGCGCTTCGCGCTGGACGCCGCCGAGTTCGCCGCCACCGACGAGTACGACGTCGACGCCGCGGCCAGCCCGTACGCCTGGATCACCCACCACTGCAGGATGGGCGGCCACGCCGCCTGGTCCGCCGTCTGTGTCGGCGAGATGGCCAAGCAGCGCACCCCGGGCACCGTCGCCGCCCTCCAGCAGGGCCAGGTCGGCTTCGGTCACCTCGCTCTCCTCGCCGGCGTGGCCCGGGCGGTCACCGTCGACTCCCTCGCCGCCCAGGCGGCCGAGTGGCAGAGCTTCCTCCGCGAGCACCCCGACGACCCGATCGCCGCCGCCAACACCGACCCAGCCGACGCCGACGTCCCCACCGTCGTCTTCGACGAGACGCCGCTGCTCGCCCTGGCCCGGGCGCACACCGTCAGCCGCTTCCGCCGCGACTGCGCCCACGCCCGCCACGCCGGCGACCCCGAGGGCTTCCTGAGCGAGCACCTCGACACCGTCGACTGCCGCCGCCTCGAGCTCATCGGCGGCAGCAGCGGCACCATGAGCATCAGCGGCGTCCTCGATTCCGTCGGCGGCGCCGCGCTCCGCACCGCCCTCGAGCCGCTGGCCCGCCGCGACGGCGCCAACGACGCCCGGCCCACCTCCCGGCGCCTCGCCGACGCCCTCATCGAGCTCGCCCACCACGGCCTCGACACCGGCCTCATCCCCCAGCGCGCCAGCCAGCGCACCCACCTCCAGGTCACCACCTCCCTGGAGACCCTGCTCGGCATCCGCGGCGCCCCCGCCGCCGACCTCGAGTTCTCCTCCCCGATCGCCGCCGCGACCGTCGCCCGGCTCGCCTGCGACGCCACCGTCACCCGCATCGTCCTCGACGCCACCTCCGCGGTCATCGACGTGGGCCGCTCCCGGCGGGTGGTGAACGGCTCCATCCGCCGCGCCCTCAACGCCCGCGACGGGGGCTGCCGCTGGCCCGGTTGCGACCGCTCCCCCTCCTGGACCGCCGCCCACCACGTGGTCCACTGGGCGCGCGGCGGCGGCCCCACCCGGCTGCCCAATCTGGTCCTTCTCTGCCATCGCCATCACTGGCTGGTCCACGAGGGCGGCTGGCAGCTGGTCCAATCCGACGGCAGCCTGCTCACCATCCCGCCGGCTCCCGGCGTCGGCTTCCGCTGGGACCAGCCCACCCCCTGGCCGCGCGCCCCCGATCACCACGCCGCCGCATAGACGGCGGGACCTGTGACCCGGCGCACGGATTGTCTGACTTGCAACACCGCCGATCGCCTATGTTGCGGGCATGGCCACTGAGGGCGACGACGCAATCGCGCCCCGCGATCTCGCCAAGGACCTCGCCGCGGTCACCGACGAGCGCACCACCATGATCGCGTTCCTCCGCTACCAGCGCGACACGCTGGAGCTGAAGTGCGCCGGTCTCGATGCCGACGCCCTGGCCCGTCGCTCTGTCGAGCCGTCGACCTTGTCGCTGCTCGGCTTGGTCCGCCACCTGGCGGACATCGAGCGCCACTGGTTTCGCCGGGTGATGGCGGGCCAGGACGCGCCTCCACACTTCTCCACCGAAACCGACCCCGACGGGGCGTTCGACAACGCAGCACCCGACCCTGCCCTCGTCGCGGAAGCGTGGGAGACGTGGCGCGCTGAGGTGTCGTTCGCGGAGGGTTTCGTGGCCGCCGCGCCCAACCTCGCCGTCACCGGTAACGACCGCTGGACCGGGGCCGTGTCGTTGCGCTGGGTGCTGGTGCACATGGTCGAGGAGTACGCCCGGCACGTCGGCCACGCCGACCTTCTGCGCCAGCGGATCGACGGCGCGGTCGGCCAATAGCCGCCGGCCCGTCGCCACGCGCTCAGTCGATGACCGCCACCGCCTCCGCCTCAACCAGGTACTCCGGCGTTGCCAGCGACTCCACCCCAATCAACGTGCTGGCCGGCGCGTGGTCACCGAACACCTCCCGCCGCGCCGCCGCCAGCTCAGGCAGCAGCTCCGCGCGATAGCCCACCACGTACCACGTCACTCTGGCAACGTCCGCGATCGTCGCCCCCGCCGCCTCGAGCGCGGTGCGCAGGTTGACGAACGCCTGCCGCGCCTGGCCAACCACATCCCCAGGCGCAACAACCTTGCCGTCCGCATCGGCCGCGACCTGTCCCGCCACGTACACGGTGCGCGACCCCCGCGCCACGACCACCTGCGAGTACCCCCGCGGCACCGGCAGCTCGGGCGGGTTCAGCCTCTCCAGTCCCATCGCCTCAGATCCGCTCAGCTCGCGTTCTCATCGGTGGTGAACAGCCCGACCTTGTTCCCCTCGCTGTCGTGGCAGGTGGCGAAATAGCCCATGCCGGGGATCGCCGTCTTGTCCAGTACCAGGCCGCCGCCGTTGTCCTTGATCTTGCCAATCCACTCCTCGATCGACGGGACACTCATGGTGAGCGTGGTCTCCGTGCCCGGCGCCCGCTGGAACAGGGCGCCGTTGATGCCGGGGTTCTCCTCGCCGGTCGTGGCCATGCCGTAGTACGAAGGTGCGCCCTCGAACCTCTGGAACGTCCAGCCGAAGACGGCGCTGTAGAACTTCTCGGCGCGGTCTGGGTCGTCCACGGGGATCTCGAAATGCGACGGCCGTGCCATGTGTACCTCCTCCATATCCCTGAAGACTGAACGTCTAGAACGTCGGCTTGAACACCATTACGAAGACCGCGAACAGCGCCAGCACACCGAGGAACATCCCCACCCCGCGTGCACGAGCGTCGGCCGCCCGGTACGCCGCGCTCGCTGCGCCCTCGGCGTCGAGCGCGTTGATCTGGCGTTTCAAGGCAGGCCCATACGCCGCAGCGCCGAGCACTGCCATCACGACAAAGATGAACAGACCCGAGAGGATCCAGCGTGTGCCGATGCTGTACGTGGTGAATGCCATGATCAGCCCGGTCACCAGCAGCAGGCCGTACGCCGGGTTGGCCACACGGTCGTCGAGGAACTTGATCCCGCGGAGCACGAAGCCGAGGTGTGCCGGGTCCGTCTTCCCCCGCACAGACCACACCGCGTAGGTCGCGTTCGAGCCGACCGCAACGATCGCGGACATGACGTGCACCCACTTGAGCAACAGGAACCCGGTCATCGCGGTGACTCTACTGTCCGGTGCCGGCCCACTGCCCTGCGCGCCCACGTCGGCCGGGACAGATATGGTGGCGGCAGTTCAGACCCGCCGGTAATGCGTTCGACCCACTCGAGGCACTACATTGGCGTGACCACTCTGGGCTTCGTCGCCGCACACTCGTCCGCGATGACCGAGGTGGCTGAACGGACCCCAACGTGACCGGCTGACCCAGCCGACGCCACCCCGCCAGCCGCCTTACCGCCCGTGGCACACCTTGTACTTGCGCCCGCTGCCGCAGGGACAGGGCTCATTGCGCCCCACCTTGCGCTTCCCGCCCGACCCCACAGCGACTCCCCCGGTCGCCACCCCCGACGACCGCCGCGCCTTGCCATTGCCGTTGGTCGGCGCAGCGCCGCTCGGCGCCACCGCCCGCGTCCCGCTCGGTGAGCTCTCCACAA
>JANWHI010000110.1 GCA_025450495.1 Candidatus Dormiibacter sp.
GCGACCGCCTCGCAGAACCTCTCGCCCACCTCGTACTGGCGCATCTTCATGTTGATGCCGGTGATGGCCAGAACCAGTCGTTCGACAAGGGTCCGCTGTGAGCGACGCCGCGCGAACGCGGCTTCGAGCTCGTCGAAGTTATCGAGGTGCTTGCGACCGATGCGATGCATCACGAAGTTGCTGTAGCCCTCGAGCACGCTCATCACCGCCTGGATGGCGGCGACGCCGCGGAGCTGGGTGCGGATGGCAGCGGGAAGGCGCTCGATCACCTGGCGCGCGCTCTGCTGCCTGCCCTTGCCTTCGCCGACGGCGTGGGCAAGGCTGCTGCGGATCATCTCGTCCATCAACGCGACCAGGTGGTCTCGCAGCCAGGGATGCTCACCGAACTGCCAGGCATGGGTCAGCTCGTGCAGGATCAGCCAGCGCCGCAGCGGTTCGATCGGCGCACCGGCGACACCCGCGAAGCTCTCCAGGTTGGGCTCGACCAGGTACAGCGCCGGCGTCTGATCGTCTGTTGGCGGTGGCCCGAGGCTCAGCACCGGGTCGTACTGGCCGAGGACGCGCTGCGCCATGATCCCGAAGAGCACACCGATGTAGCGGTTCATGACCCCGCGGCTCATCGCGGTGACACGTGATTCCCCGAGGGTGGCGCGCAACTCCTCGACGGGAACCAGGAGGCGGCGTGCGATGCCGATGTTGACATCGATGAACCCACGCCGGTCGAGGATCTCAAAGCGCGGGAAGTGTTCGAGCGGACGCTCCACCACCTCCACCATCAGGGGCGCAAGCTCTGCCGCGATGGCATCGCAGCGCGCGGCGATGGCCGCCGCGGTGGCGGCGTCCACCGCATCTGCAGAGCCGGCGCGCTGCCGCGCGGTGTGGCGCACTGACTCCCAGTCGAGCAGCGCGGGGTGCGCGGTGCTGCGTGGTCGCAACAAGGCTCTCGCCGAGACCACTGCGCCGGCGCTGAAAGCCCCCGCCGCCAGCGTCCGACGAAGCGTGGGCATGGGCGGCCGGGGCATCAACCGATGATAGGCGGGGTTCTCACATCGACGACCCGGGGCGGCCGTCGATGTACACCGGGTGAGGGGGCGGCCCCTCGAGCCAGTAGGCGTCGAGCCTCTCCTGCGTCCAACCACGCTCGCGCAGGAAGGGCTCGTCGAGCAGCTGCCTGCCGGTGAGGTCGCGTGGTTCACTGCTGACGATCTCCACCAGCGCGTCGGCGAGGATCTCGGGGGAGCGCCAGACGCTGCTGTCGCCGACGCCGTAATTGATGGTCGCCAGACTCTCGATGAGCGTGACCGGCCACAGCGAGTTGCAGGCAACGTTGTCATCGACGTGTTCGGCGGCGATGCCGATCGCCAGACGGGTCATGCCCATCTTGGTGGTCATATAAGCGACGTAGCCGGGGTTGGGCGCAGTCCCGATGGGGGGCGAGCACATCACGATGTGCCCGAAACCGTTGCCGATCATGTGCGGCAGGGCCTGCTGAGCGCACATGAACGAGCCGCGCACGTTGACCTCCCACATCAGCTGGTAGCGCTTCAGCGGGGTCTCGAGCACAGGCGTCCACCACAGCGCGCCGGCGTTGTTGACGAGGATGTCGAGGCTGCCGAGCTCGTCGACGGTGCGCTGCACCACGGCGGCGACCTGATCCTCCTTGCGCACGTCGAGCCGCACCGCGATCGCCCGGCCACCGAGCGCCACAATCTCCTCGACGACGGTGTGGATGCTGCCGGGCAGCTTCTCAGTGGATTGCTCCGACTTGCCGGTGATGACCACGGCGGCGCCCTCGGCGGCGAGGCGCAGCGCCATCACCCGGCCGATCCCGCGGGACGACCCGGTGACCACGGCGACGCGTCCCAGCAGGGGGCGGCTGGCGCTCACCCGCGGCAGCTTATCGGACCGCCCTGGCTGGCGCTCGCCGCCCCCGGCTGCTAGCACTCCCCTACCGAGAGTGCTAACATTGAGCCCGACAACCGAACAGGTTCCTAACCGTGCTTTGAACCCGCCCACCAAGAGGCGGGAGGAGGGTTTTGATGGCCAAGCAACTGCTCTTCGACGCGGAAGCCCGCGACGAGATGCGCAAGGGCGTTGACCGCGTCGCCAATGCAGTCAAGATCACGATCGGCCCCAAAGGCCGCAACGTCGTGCTCGACAAGAAATTCGGGTCGCCGACGATCACCAACGACGGGGTGACCATCGCCAAGGAGATCGAGCTGGAGGAGCCCTTCCAGAACATGGGCGCCCAGCTGGTCAAGGAGGTCGCCTCCAAGACCAACGACATTGCCGGGGACGGCACCACCACGGCCACTGTCCTTGCCCAGGCACTCATCAATGCCGGCCTCCAGAACGTCGCCGCCGGCGCCAACCCCATCCAGCTCAAGAAGGGCATCGAGCTCGCGGTCGAGGCCGTGGTCAAGGCCATCAAGGAGCAGTCCGTGCCGATCGGCGATCGCGAGAAGATCGCCCAGGTCGCCGCCATCTCCGCCGCTGACCCGGCGATCGGCGAGATCGTCGCCGACGCCATGGAGAAGGTCGGCAAGGACGGCGTCATCACCGTCGAGGAGAGCAAGGGCCTCGAGACCGAGCTGGAGCTCGTCGAGGGGATGCAGTTCGACAAGGGCTACATCTCCCCCTACATGGTCACCAACGCGCAGCGCATGGAGGCCGTTCTCGAGGACCCCTACATCCTGATCACCGACAGGAAGATCTCAGCGATCGCCGACCTGCTCCCCATCCTCGAGAAGGTGGTGCAGAGCGGCAAGCCGCTGCTGGTCATCTCTGAGGACGTCGAGGGCGAGGCGCTGGCCACCCTGATCGTCAACAAGCTTCGGGGCACCTTCAACGCGGTGGCCGTCAAGGCGCCGGGCTTCGGTGACCGCCGCAAGGCCATGCTCCAGGACATCGCCATCCTCACCGGCGCCCAGGTGGTCAGCGAGGAGGTCGGCCTCAAGCTCGACTCAGCGCAGCTCACCTCGCTCGGCCGCGCCCGTCGCGTCACCGTCACCAAGGACGACACCACCCTCGTCGAGGGTGCCGGCTCGGCCGACGCCATCAAGGGCCGCATCGAGCAGATCAAGGCCGAGATCGAGAAGAGCACCTCGGACTGGGACAAGGAGAAGCTGCAGGAGCGCCTTGCCAAGCTCGCCGGCGGCGTCGCCGTCATCAAGGTGGGCGCCGCCACCGAGACCGAGCTCAAGGAGAAGAAGCACCGCATGGAGGACGCCGTGTCCGCCACCCGCGCAGCCGTCGAGGAGGGCATCGTGCCCGGCGGTGGTGTGGTGCTCGTCAACTGCGTCTTCGCGCTCGACACAGTGAAGGCCGAGGGGGACGTTCTGACCGGCGTCAACATCCTCCGCCGCGCCCTCGAGGAGCCACTCCGTCAGATCGCCGACAACGCCGGCGAGGAGGGTTCAGTGGTCGTCGAGAAGGTCAAGAACCTGCCCAAGGGCCAGGGCTACAACGCCGCCACCGGCGAGTACGTCGACATGGTCAAGGCGGGCATCATCGACCCCACCAAGGTGACCCGCTCGGCCCTGCAGAACGCCGCGTCGATCGCTGCCCTGCTGCTCACCACCGAGGCTCTGATCACCGACATCCCCGAGCGCAAGGGTGCGGCCGCGCCGCCCATGCCGGAGTACTAGACCGACAGATCCTGACTACAGGAGAAGGGGCCGGGACACAGCGTCCCGGCCTTTTTGTTGCCAGGAGCGGGCAGGCTACCGAGCGCAGTTCGTCGCCCTGTAGCTGCCCGAACCAAGGCCGCGATCAATCCGGCCGGTGACGGTGATCTGCGCAGCGCGCTGAGGGTGCGCACACGTGGTTGGCAGCACGATGAACACGCTGCGGCCACCCGCCTGAACGTAGCCCTGACAGAGGTGAGCGTCGCACGTGTATGGCTCCCAGGTGCCACGGAGAGTGGTCGACCCATCGGCAGCCACCGCCACGATGGGCGACGCGAGAAGCCCGCGGATGCCGACCACGCCGGCGACCACGATCGCGACGGCGGCGACGAGAAAGACGACCATTCCTCGTCTCGAGACGCGTCGCGTGGCCCGTTCGTGAGCCACCGGTGTCGTTGCCATCTCCGGTAGTACGGTAGCGGACCCCTCAGACGGAGTGCCCCGTGAGCTCATCTCTCCAGCGCCGCCTCGGTTCGCTGACACCAGAGGAGGCGTCGCGCCTGGATGCGGCCGCTGTGGGATTGGGCATCGACATCGCGCAGTTGATGGAGGTCGCCGGGTTCCAGGTCGCCCGCTGCGCCTGGCGCATGCTGGGCAGGCGCGCGGGGCGCATCCACGTGGTTGCCGGGCGAGGTCACAACGGTGGCGACGGCATTGTGGCCGCGCGTCATCTCGCCGGGTGGGGATGCACGGTGAGTGCGGGAGTCCTCGGCGATCCGGATGCTCTCGACTCGCTCATCGTCCGGCAGTGCGCGGCTGCCGCTGGCGCGGGCGTGACCGTGCGGGTCTCGAAGCGAGTTGGCGATGTGCTCGGCCGTATCGACGACGCGGTCATCGTCGTCGACGCGCTGCTCGGCACCGGATTGCGCGAACCCCCACGCCCGGCGCATGCGGAGGTCATCCTCGCCCTGCGCGGCACCATCCTCAGCGTCGACGTCCCCAGCGGGATCGACGCCGGTACCGGCGGGGCGCCGGGAGTGGCGGTGCGCGCCCACACCACGTGCACGCTCGCCGGCATGAAGCGTGGGTTGTGGAACGCGGCGGCCCGCGCGCACACCGGGGAGATCGTTGTCGCCGACATCGGCATGCCCGAGCGCGCCTGGGCAAGCTGCGGACTTGTGGCACCGACCTCGCTGCGCGGCGGCCGACTGGTCACGCTGCGCCGCTGAGCGCTCGCGCAACCCGCGTGGCGCACGGCAACACGACGCGCTGGGCGTCCTACACTACTGTGATGCCGGTAGCGACGGCGGCGTCGGCCACCCTCTAGGCAGAACTACGACTCACCTGTATGCTTGCACCCAGCGCGTGCTCACTCGCACGACAACGTCATGATCAACGTCCTAGCAAACATCGCACCCGATGCGAGTGACCTCGCGGGCCTGGCCTGCGAGCACCTCGATGATTTGGCGACGTACGCCACACACCTGACCGGGAGCGCCGACGACGCCCTCGAGTTCGTCGCCGGCGGCCTCGCCCACGCAGCCAAATACCCGCCCACGCGCCTGCGGGTGGATGGCCGTGCTGCGCTGTACCGGGCGGTGACGCGTGCCTGCCGCCAGGGCCACCGTTTCCCGACCCGCGGACACGGTCCGGGACGCTTCCTGCGCAAGCCCAGGTCGCAGTTCCAGGCGCAGATGGACAGCGAGGCGGCCACCCGGATGAACACCGTCAAGCGAGCCCTGATGACCATCCCCTTCGACCGCCGTGCCGCGCTCCTTCTCCACGACCTCGGCGGCCTTGACTACCGCGAGATGTCGCGCGCGCTGGAATGCTCTCCCGAGGCGTCCGGGCGCCTGCTGGCTGCCGCGCGGCGCGACTTCGGCACCATCTACAGCGAGATCGCGCTGTGAAATGCAGCCTGCTGACCCTGAGCACGTACATCGACGGCGAGCTGTCGGCCGACCGCCGCGCCGAGCTGGACGCTCATCTCGTCGGCTGCGGACGTTGCAGCGCGGGTTCGGCAACGCTCCGCGAGGAGAAGACGCGGCTGGGTCAGCTGGCGCGCGTGCACGTGGCTCCGGAATCGATGCGGCTGATGCTCGAACAGGTGGGCATCACCGGCGTCATCGAGCTGCCCGGCGCACGACCATCTGCGCCGGTGGCCGGGCCACCGCCGGATCAGCAACCCTGGCAAGGCGCGCCGCAGAGCGCCCCGCAGAACAGCGCGGCGCTGCCCTGGACTCCCCGCCGCCCCGCCTCCCCGGCTCCGGCCGTCGAACCCGTGCCGGCGCCCGCAATTGCGCCTGACGTCCAGCCCGACCTTCCGTTCACCGGCATGCCGGAGCAGCGCTCGTGGAGCAGCGAGCCTGTGGCATCTCAGGAGGCCGAGCCGGTTCCCGACCTGGCGCCCGCCGCGATTCACACAGACCCGGTCGACGAGCCGACCGCGGACATCCCGGTCCCCGACCACCCGTGGGTCGAGGCGGACGTGCCCGTGACCGGGTGGGAGAGGGAGCGCGGAGATGACCTTCCGGGCCACGACGGCAGCGCACCAACGGGACCGGCACCTATCCCACCCGCGCCGATCGCGGCCACCGTCCCCACGCGAGCGCCAACCGGCACCGGGTCGATGCTCTGGGCGCGCGTCCGGGACGCCGTGACGGTGCGTCTCGCCCTCTCCCGGCACGGCGACACGGTCGAGGACTCGATCCTGATCGTCAGCGGCGCCACCCCACCGCGAGGCCGGCGGTTGCCTCCGGCTGAGATCGTCGACCAGGTCCCGGACATCGTCGCAGTCGGCGAGGTCGACGCCCTGATCGCCGCCCCGGCTGACCCCGCGGACGTCGAGCTCACCGGCGTGTCCGGCGTCGCCCGACGGGCGCCCATCCACCAGCCCGTCGAGGCGCTGGTGGCGGCGCCGCCGGAGCCCCCGCCTGCGCCACCCGCCCAGGCGGTAGACGACCGGCGCCACGCCCCGCCGGCCGAGCCGATGCCCTGGAACGCGTTCGGCGCGTCCTCATACCCTCCTACCGGCGCCGAGCCACCGCCCGCTGCGCGACCCCCGGCGAGGCCGATGTCGCCGGGACGGCACAGCCGCGCCGTGGCCCGCGAACAGGCCGACCTGGCGACGCGCATGCGCAGGGCGTTTGCCGCGGTGAAGGGCCTGCGCGCAGAGGCCGGCGGCGCGTCGCTGGCTGTCGCGCGCAGGATGGTGACCGCCGCCAGAGGAGCCAACCCCGACCGGCGCATGATCGCGGCGATCGCTGCGGTGGCGATCATCTTCATCACCGCTCTGGTGATCGGCCACCGGTCGACCCCGGCGACCAGTCCCGCCGCGGGCCGGGCCCCGGCCGCGGCGGCGAGCGCGCACGCGTCGACGACGCCCACATCCGCGCCGACAGCGACCGGCGCTCCCGCGACCAGCGCCCCGGCAGCCGCCACCACCCTCCCCGGCGCCCAGACCTTCGGGGCGGGAGGCACCGGCTTCCAGGTGCGCGAGCTCCGATACGGCCAGCAGGCCGGCTACCTGCGCATGGTCTTCGACATGGGACCGGCAGGCGGCAGCTCAGGCACCAGCCCGACGATCACCGTCGCGTTCACCAACCCGACCACGATGCTGGTCACCTTCAAAGGCACGCTGCCCGCTGGCTCGACTGGCAACCCACCCGTCCACGGCGTGATCTCGTCCGTGACGCTGGTGTCGAGCAACGGCGCCAACGCCGTGTACCGCATCGTGGTGACCCGTGCAGTCACCCCGCACGGTCTGTTCCTCAGCGGCACCTCACCACCGCTGCGCTTCGTCCTCGACCTGCACTGATCGCTTGGACTCTGGCCGGTCAGGCGGTCCAGCCGCCGTCGACGACGAGCGTGCTCCCGGTCACGAACGACGCGGCATCGCTGGCGAGGAACACCGCCGCGCCGGCGATCTCTTCGGGCTGCGCGTGGCGCTTCAGGGCAGTCTGCCCGACGATGTGATCGTGGATCGACGGCGTCTCCACGAGGACGCGGGCGAAATCAGTGGCGACGAGGCCGGGTGCGATGGCGTTGACCCGGATCCCCTTGCCGCCAAGCTCGCGGGACAGCGTGCGGGTTAGGTTGATCAGCGCGGCCTTGCTGGCGTTGTATGCCCCGATCAACGCCTCCGGCTGGATGCCACCGACCGAGGCGATGTTGATGATGTTGCCACCGTGCTCGCCCATCCAGGCATGAACCGCCGCTGATGTCAGGCGCAGTGGGCCCTGCAGGTTGACCTCGAAGACGCGGTCGACAGCGGCGTTGTCGGCGTCGATGAGCGGGCCGAACTGAGGGTTGGTTGCCGCGTTGTTGACAAGGATGTCCAGAGCGCCGAAGCGCGCCATGACGGCGCCGACGACGCCTGGGACATCCTCGCCACGGCCGACGTTGCCGGCCACGGCGAGCGCCTCACCACCTGCGCCGCCGATCTCGTCGGCAACGACCTGACAGGCATCGAGGTGCCGTGAGTTGACGGCGACGCGCGCGCCGCAGGCAGCCATCGCCAGCGCGATGGCTCGGCCGATCCCCCTGCTGCCACCTGTGATCAGGGCGGTGCGGCCGGCCAGGGAGAAGCGCTCCAGGCCCGCCGCCATCAGTTGAGCGACACTGGCACGATGTGGTGGTCGCGGCGGGCCAGCATCTGGTCGAGGAACACCGACTCACGCCGGAGCGCCGCGAGGCAGCGACGCAGCCGTCCCGACACCGAGTCCTCCTCGAGCAGCTCCTGACGGCGATTGACCTCGACGTTCAGGGAGGCGGCGACGAGGTAGGAGAGCAGCTCCGGGTCGTCCGGCAGCTCAGCTGGCTCCGTGTGGTCGTCAGCCTCGTCGGCCAGGTTGCGCAGCGCCGCGGAGTATGCGGCGAACGCCTTCTCGGTGCGGCGGGCAAGCTCGGGGATTGCTGCCTCGTCGCCACGCGTGTCCTCGAGGTACTGGATGGTGCCGACCAGGTAGGAGCGGTTCAGTGAGAGGCTTTCGACGCGGAAGCGCGACGCACCCGCCACCACCAGGTTGAAACGGCCGTCGTCCAGCGTCTCGACCTCGTGGATCTGGGCCAGCGTGCCGACGCTGAAGGGGAACGCCGCGCGCCCGACCTCGAGGCCCTCGCGGATCGCAACCACCCCGAAGCTCGTGCCCTGCTCGCGGCAATCGTGGATCATCTCGCGGTAGCGCTCCTCGAAGATGTGCAGCCCCGCAGGCATGTGCGGGAAGAGCACAGTGTTGAGCGGGAACAGCGGCAGACGCACCGACATGGTGGCCAGTGTACCGCCGCGTCCCGTGACCAACTGGCCGCAGACTGGGTCAGGCGGCTTTGCAGTTCTTGCTGTGCTTGAGGATGCGCTCGCGCTTGGGCTCGCCGGGCCTACGCTGGTGACGGAAGGCGATCTCCACGCTGATCTCGTTCTGGCGCATCAGGTTGTGACAGATCGGACAGCGCTGCGAGGTGATGATGTCCTTCTGGGAGTTGACTCCCTTGGACTCCTTGATGGTGTTGGCCATGGGGCTCCGCGAGAAAGGTGAGGGCGGCGAAACCGCATTGTACCGCCGAGCGGGTAGCATTCCGGCCCGATGCTTCACCGCCGCTTCCGCCTGCCTCTGATCGCCTTCGCAGCGACCACATGCCTCGCGGCCTGCGGCGGCGACGAGCTCCCGGGGACGTCGTCAGGGGGAGCGGCCACCGCGCCGGCCACGCCGCCGTCCACCTGTGTGTCCGCACCGAGCGTCCCGGCGGTCTCGGACACGTTCTCCGACGTGGTCGCGCTGTCCACCCTCGCGGACGGACTCCAGTACGGCGACTTCGTGGTCGGCAGCGGGGCGAGGCCGACGCACGGGGCGAGCATCACAGTGCAGTACACGGGCTGGCTGACCAACGGCACCTCGTTCGACAGCTCACGCAAGTCGGGGCGCACGCCCTTCTCGTTTGCGATCGGCACCGGCGCGGTGATCAAGGGCTGGGACGAGGGCATCCTCACCATGCACGTCGGTGGCAAGCGGCGCCTGGTGATCCCGGCGGTGCTCGGCTACGGCTCGCAGGCCAACGGGACGATTCCGGCCAACTCCACCTTGGTCTTCGACGTCACCCTGCTCGCAATCGGCTGCCCAGCGCCGACCTGAGCCGGGCGCCGGGGTCAGCCCCGCCTGATGCGGCCGATCAGCGTGTAGGTCGCCGCGCCGAGCACGCAGACAAGGATCAGCAGGCCGGCGGGCAGGCCGATGACGAAAGGGAGGTCGGGGGCCGGGCTCAGAAGCATCGTCTGCCGAGCAGCATAGGGCGACCCACCGGCAGCGTGAAGCCCTGGCGGATAAATGTTACACTGCGACGCGCGATGTCACAGCGTCACTCCGACGGCGCGCTCCTCGACGCGGCCCGCGCCTGCGTCGCCGAACGGGGCATCGCTCGCACCACTGTCAGTGATGTGGCCAGGCGCGCCGGGGCCAGCCGGATGACGGTCTACCGCTGCTTCCCGGACGCCGCCACGCTCTGGTCGAGCCTGCTCACCCGCGAGATCGCCGGCATCGTCGCGATGGCGCAGGCTCAGGCGGCGCCCCTTCCGACCGCCCGCGAGCGGCTCATCGCCGCCTCGCTGCGGGCGGTCGGGGCCCTTCGCGACGACCCCGTGATCCGCCGGGTCATCGAGATCGACGGGCAGCGCCTCCTCCCCTACCTCACAGTGCGGCGCGGACACGCCCAGGAGATCGCCATCGCCGCGGTCCGCGAACACCTCGCCGCCGGGCGCCGTGACCGCTCGATCCGCGACCTCGACGAGGTCGCCGGGGCGCGCCTGGTGGAGCTGCTCCTACGCAGCCTGGTCACCGCCGCTCCCGGGCTCGTCGACGACGCGCTGACGCCGGCCATAGACGCCGAGCTCGCGATGATGCTGGATGCGTGGCTCAGGCCCGCGGTGCCGGCATGAGCGTCGCCGGCTCTCTGAGCGCCTCCCAGCGCACCGCCGACCTGCAGCGGCTGGCCAGCGAGCGCTTGGATGTTCTGGTCATTGGTGGCGGAATCACGGGAGTTGGCGTGGCGCTCGATGCCGTCGCGCGAGGCCTGCGCTGTGGGCTCGTCGAGCGTCGTGACCTTGCCAACGGCACCAGCCGCTGGAGCTCCAAGCTGGTGCACGGCGGGCTCCGCTACCTGCGTCACCTGCAGGTCGACGTGGCCTGGGAGTCGGCGCGAGAACGCCATATCCTCATGACCACGACAGCGCCGCACCTGGTGCGACCTCTGCCTTTCGTCGCTCCCCTCAACGACACCCTGCCGCCACTGGGCGGACTTCTCACCGAGGTGGGCATCCGCGCCGGCGACGTGCTGCGGCTCGCCTCGGGGACGCGGCGCAGGGAGATGCCCGGGCCGCGACGGATCAGCGCGCTCGAGGCGCGCCAGCTCATCCCCGCGTTGCGCGCCGACGACCTGCGCGGAGGCGTGCTCTTCTGGGACGGCCAGCTGGAGGATGACGCCCGCCTGGTGATCGCGGTCGCGCGCACCGCGGCCGCGCACGGCGCCGCGATCGTCACCCACTGCACCGCGGTCCGCGTCGACGGCGGGCGTGTTGTCCTGCGCGACGAGTTGACCGGCACGACATTCGAGGTCCAGGCGACAACGGTGGTCAACGCCGCGGGGGTGTGGGCCGGCACCGTCGATCCCTCAGTACAGCTGCGCCCGAGCAAGGGCGCGCACCTGGTGATCGACGCCGCCGTCCTCGGTGACCCCCGGGCCGCGGTGATCGTGCCGGTCGCGGGCGAGAGCGCGCGATGGGTCGGGGCGACGCCGACGGGCGACGGCCGTCTCATCGTCGGCGTCACGGATGACGACTACCGCGGCCAGATCTCCGACGAGCCGGCGGTCACCCCGGCGGAGGAGGCGTTCCTGCTCGACACTCTGTCGCGGGTTCTGCAGCGTCGGCTGACACCTGCCGACGTGCTCGGCCGCTACGCGGGTTTCCGGCCGCTGCTCGACACCGGCGCCGGTGCCACGGCCGATATCTCGCGACGCCACGCCATCATCGAGAGCGCCGACGGACGCCTGCTGACGCTGGTGGGGGGCAAGCTCACCACCTACCGGCGCATGGCCCAAGATGCCGTTGACCGCATCGTGCAGCGGCATGGCGGACCGCACAGCACCACGGCGTCGCTGCCGCTGGTCGGCGCAGACCCGGCGGCGGCTGGTGATCTGCGCACGTTGCCCCCGCGGCTGGTGCGCCGCTTCGGCAGCGAAGCC
>JANWHI010000111.1 GCA_025450495.1 Candidatus Dormiibacter sp.
CCACCGACGAGCAGCTCCACCGCATGCGGATCCTCGCCAAGCGGGTGCGCTACGCGGCGGACGCCAGCGTGCCCGTCGCCGGCTCCCCCGCGGCCGCGGCGGCGGCGAGGGTTGCCGCGCTGCAGACCGTGCTCGGCGAGCAGCACGACGCAGTGGTCACCCGCGAGTGGCTCCGCCGCCAGGCCGATGCCACGGCGAGCCTGGCCTTCGCCGCCGGACAGCTGGCCGCGCTGGAGGTCGGCAGGATGCACGCTGCGTCGCATCGCTGGCGCAAAGCCTGGGAGGCGGCGTCGCACAAGAAGGACTGGCGATGGCTGCACAGCTGATCCATGTGGTCCGCCACGCGCACGCGGGCGATCGCCAAGCCTGGTCGGTCGACGACGACCTGCGGCCGCTCTCCGAGCGAGGTTGCGGGCAGGCGGAGCGGCTGGCCGACAAGTTCGGTGGCGGCATCGCGGCCATCTATTCGAGCCCGTCGCTGCGCTGCCTCGGCACCGTGCTGCCGCTGGCGCGAGCGCAGCGCCTGGCGATCGTCACCCTCGAAGAGCTCTACGAAGGCGGCGGTGCGGCAGCGATGCTGGTGCGGCTGGGCGCCGAGCCGGGCAGCCCGTTGGTGGCCTGCACGCACGGAGACATCGTCGCCGACCTCCTGGGACTGCTGATCGGGTCAGGGCTGACGCTGCCGTCGCTGCGCGCCGAGAAGGGGTCGACCTGGACGCTCGAGGTCACCGGGGGTGTGGTCGGCTCGGCGCGCTACGCCGCGCCACCTTGAGCTTTGGGGCCCTCAAGCCGAGGTTGGGTCCCCGTTCAGAGTTATGGCGGGCGACGCCGCGTCGAGCCTGTCGAGTCGGTACCCGACGCCGAACACCGTGGTGATCCTGAAGGGCAGCGTACCGAAGGGCTCGAACTTCTCGCGCAGCCAGCGGATGTGCACATCCACAGTCTTGTGGTCGCCAAAGAACTTGCTGCCCCACACCCGGTGGATGATGGTCGACCGCCCGAGCACCCGCCCGGCGTTGGCCATCAGCAGGGAGAGGAGGTCGAATTCCTTGGGTGAGAGGTGAACGTCGGTGGCACCGATGCGAACGGTCCGCGCCGCGCGGTCGAGTCGGAAGCCACCGAAGTCCTCTACCTCACCGGGGCGGTGCTGTTGCCCGCCGGCAAGCTCAGCACGGCGCAGCATCGCCGCGACGCGCGCCAGCAATTCGTTGAGGGAAAAGGGCTTGGTGACGTAGTCGTCAGCGCCGACCTGCAGCCCCACCACCTTGTCGAGCTCGCTTGCCTTGGCGGTGAGCATGAGGATGGGTGTGCTCATCTCGGCGCGCAGCACGCGGCACACCTCGAGGCCGCTCATCTCCGGCAGCATCAGGTCGAGCAGGATCAGGTCGGGATTGCGCTGGCGGGCGAGCTCGAGAGCCTGGGTGCCGGTGGCCGCCTCGCTGACCTCATAGCCCTCGCGCGTCAGGTTGTACCTGAGCGTCTGGCTGATGTTCTGCTCATCCTCGACGACGAGGATGCGCTTGGGACCGCGTGCCACGGCCATCAACCGAGCTCCTCGACCGCGCCTGTTTCGAGGAAGACGAGATCTTCGGCGAGGTTGGTCACGCGGTCGGCGATCCGCTCGAGGTTCATCGACACCAGGATCAGCTGGGTCCCGGGGTAGACGTTGCGGCTGTCGCCGACCATCAGGTGGAGGATGTCGTCCACCATGCGGTGGTAGATGCGGTCGACACGGTCGTCGCGCGCGGCGATCTCCCTGGCGCGGTCGACGTCGCGGGCGACCAATGCGTTGAGCATGTCGCGCACCTGCTCGGCAACAGTGCGCGAGAGAATGGGCAGGTCCACGGGGGCGCCGAGCGGGGGAAGATCGGACAGGTTGCGCGCGATCCGCGCGATGTTGACGCAGTGGTCGGCCATGCGCTCGAGCTCGTCGGACATGTGCAGGAAACCGAGGATCTCCCGAAGATCGCGCGCCACCGGAGCCTGGGTGAGGATCACCGACAGGCAGTGCTCGTGCACCTCCGCCTGCCGGGCGTTGACGACGTGGTCACCGGCGATCACCGCGCCGGCGAGCTCGACATCGCGGTCCACGAGGGCTCGGGTGGCACGGTGGATGGCCACGTCGACCATCTCTCCCATCTCGAGGACGAGGTCACGGACCCGGCGCTGCTCACTCTCCAACGAGGGGCGATGGGGATGCGCCATTGGCTCCATCAACCAAACCGACCGGTGATGTAGTCCTCGGTGCGACGGTCCTTCGGCCTGTTGAAGAAGTCGATGGTGCTGTTGATCTCGACGAGCTCGCCCGCTCTGCCGGCGCCCATCATCATGAACGCGGTCACGTCGCTGACGCGTGCGGCCTGCTGCATGTTGTGGGTGACGATGATGATGGTCACCTCGTCGCGGAACTCGCGCATCAGCTCCTCGACCTTGAGGGTGGCGATTGGGTCGAGGGCAGCGGTGGGCTCGTCCATCAGGATCACCGCGGGCTCCACTGCCAGGCTTCGGGCGAGGCAGAGTCGCTGCTGCTGGCCACCGGACAGGCCGAGGGCCGACCGGTGCAGGCGTTCCTTGACCTCGTCCCAGAGCCCGGCGCGAGCGAGCGCCCGCTCCACCGGCTCCTCGAGCTCGGCCTTCTTGTAGCGGCGCTCGATGCGCAGGCCGTACGCGACGTTGTCGAAGATCGACATCGGGAAGGGGTTGGGACGCTGGAAGAGCATGCCCATGTGCCGACGCAGCCCGATGATCCCCGCCGGGTCGGTGGGCGCCGCGACGCCGTCGAGGAGGATCTCGCCGCTGGCGCGGTAGCCGAGCACGAGGTCGTTCATCCGGTTCAGTGCGCGAAGCAGGGTGCTCTTGCCGCAGCCGCTCGGGCCGATGATCGCGGTGACCCGCCCCTTGGCGGCGGAGAAGTCGACGTCGCGCAGTGCCTGGAACTCGCCATACCAGGCGTCGAGGTGACGGGTCTCCACCATCGGCGACGGCAGCGGGTCGCCGGTCACGGCGGGCACGATATCGGAAGCCACCCCGATGCGGAACTCTGCGGACATCAGATCGCTCCCTGGAGGCGGCGAACCGCCCTGCGCGCTGCATAGCGAGCTCCGATGTTGAACACCAGGACCAGCATGATGAGCAGCGCGGCCACGCCGTCAGCATAGGTGGCCGCGTCCGTGACCTGCGCGGGATCCACCTGGCTGCGGAACACGTAGAGGTTGACCGCCAGGGTGTCGCCTGGCAGGAAGGGGTTCAGGCTGAAGTTGGCGTGGTCGGTCGGAGTGCCGACGGTGCCGGTGAACAGCACCGCCGCCGCCTCACCGAAACACCGGCCGGCGATCAGGATCATGCCAGTGACCAACTGCGGCAGGGCAGCCGGGAGCTGCACCCGTGTGATGGTCTGCCAGCGTGTGGCACCCAGCGCCAGGCTCGACTCACGGAGCGTCATCGGCAGCGATCGCAGGGCGTCCTCGCTGATGCGCACCGCGTACGGGAGCGCGATCACGGTGAGCGCGAGCGCTGCGGCCAGCCGCGATGGGTGGCTCCCCGTCGCCTGGACGAAGAGCGCATAGCCGAATAGGCCGACGACGATCGACGGTAGCGTCGCCAGCGTCTCGGTGGCGCGGCGCACCGCGTTGACGACCCGACCAGTGCCGGCGTACTCGGCGAAGTAGATGCCCGCGGCCAGCCCGGTTGGGACAGTGAGGATGAGCGTGAGGAAGAGCAGGTAGAACGTGTTGAAGATCTGCGGGCCGGCACCGCTGCCCACCCTGTCGGTGCTCGGCGGGCTTGTGTAGAACGCGGCGCGGGCCAACTCAGTCCTGCCCTGGAAGACAGTGAACACAAGCACCACCACCACCAGCAGGATGAATGCGAGGGCCAGGGCGCGGACCGCACCGAACGCCACCGCGTTGGTCAGCCGCGCACGCCTGTTCACCGGCTCGTCTCGCTGCGGCGCTGAGCCAAGCGGATGGCGCTGACACAACCGAAGGTGATCAGCAGGAGCACGAGCGCGAGCAGGTACCGCGCCGCCTCCGCTTTGGGATTGGCCCCAAGGTTGGTGATGCCGTCGGTGATCGTGGTGGTCATCGTCATGGTCGGGTAGAGAAGGAAGTTGAGCCCGCTCGCGGGGCTGGGGATGCGAGCCACGTTGCCGATCACCAGGGCCACCGCCAGCGCCTCACCCATGGCGCGGGCGAAGCCGAGGACGATGCTGCTGATGATGCCGGGCCGCGCGGCCGGAAAGACCACGCGGGTCAGCGTCTGCCATGCGGTGGCGCCGAGCGCCGTCGACCCCTCGCGAAGGGTCGCCGGCACCGACTGGATGGCATCAGCGCTGAGCGTGGCGATGGTCGGCACCACCATCACGCCGAGCACGATCGCAGCGGCTCCGAAGCCCTGGCCGGCCGTCCCCGGAGGGGCGATCTTCTCGAGCTGCGGCACCAGCAGCACCAGCCCGACGTACCCGTAGACGATCGACGGCACACCGACGAAGAGCTCGATCGCCGGCCGGAACACGCGCTCCCCGACGTTGCGACCCGTCTCGGCGAGCGTGATCGCGAGCGCCAGGCCCACCGGGATGGCGATGACCAGCGCCAGGCCCACCGCGATTGCCGAGCCCGCGATCGGTGTCAGCGCTCCGTAACGGCCCGCCGGGTAGACCGCGCCGTCGGGGTCCCACGTCGCCGACCCGAAGAAGTTGTCGATGCCGATGTGGACGAAAGCCGGCCACGCGTTGACCGTCAGGAACAGGATGACGAGGACGACGACGACGAGGCTGAGGGCCGCCGCGCCCGCGAAGCCGATCCGCGAGACCCGCTCGGCGCGGAGCCGGCGCCGCCACGGGGACGGCGCCGACACGATCGCGCTCGGGACGATGCTCACGGGAGGCGCAGGTTACTGATCGACGGCAGCCTTGCGCGTGGTGGTGCTGAGCGGCAGGTACTTGAGCGTTGTGAGGTCGCCGTTCTGGAAGGCAGCGCTCTGGATGTACTGCAGGAAGGAGAGCGTCAGCAGGCTGGGCTGGGGCTTGGTGAAGCAGTGCTCGTGCGAGAAGAAGGGGTAGCTGCCGCCTGCCACCGCGGAGCCCGATGGAGCCTTGCCGTCGATGCTCACCGCCTGCAACGACCCGCTCACCGACGAGGCGGTGAGGTAGGCCACGCCACCCGGTGTCGTCGACATGCTCTGCACAACCGACTGGGTTGTGTTGATGACCGCAGCCGCGTTGGTCGTCTCGGGCGTGCCCTGCATGACGTCCTTGTCGAACGTGATCCGTGTGCCCGAGCCGGCGGTGCGCTCGAACACCGCGATCGGCAGGTTGGCGCCGCCCACCTGGGACCAGTTGGTGTCCTTGCCGCTGTAGACGTCGCGGATCTGCTGGGAGGTGAGGTTGGTGACGCCGGCGCCGGAGTTGACGACCACCGCGAACAGGACGATCGCCACCGGGTGGTCGACGATGGTGCTGGCGTCGACGCCCTGGACGAGTCCTGCCGGGATGTCGCTGTCACCGATGTCGACGGCAGCGCTGGCCGCCTTGGTCACGCCGGTGGATGAGTTGGTCGCGGCGACGGTGATCGTGGTCCCTGCGCACTGTGCCTGGTAGTTGTCGGCGGCTTTCTGGATCAGCGCCTTGATCGCCGACGAGCCGTCAGCGCTGATCGAGCCCGACACGCAGGTGGCGACGGGACTCGGTGTGGCAAGCGCAGCCTGCGAGGCGGGCCCGGAGCTTGTGCTCGCCGCGTCGCCGCACGCGCCCAGCGTCACGACCGAGGCAACGGCGAGTCCGGCGCCGAGCAAACGCGATCGAGGCATATTTCCCTCTCCTACAAAGCCGGGATGGCGTACGCACCTGACGGACTTCCGCGGTACACGCGCCATGCTTGCTCAGAGCTCGTTGTCGGCACTTTGTTGGCCGGTTAAGCTCCGATTAATGACGTCGGGGCGGTGCGGGCTTCGCTTGGACAGCCCTATGCTCGCGGCCGTGGACAACGCTGATTGGCGCACATCGACGCCCTTGGCCGAAGGTCTGGCCGAGGTCCTGGAGGGGTCGGAGGAGGGTCTGCTGCTGGTCAGCTCGGCCGGCGTGATCCAGTTCGCGTCGCCAACCGCGTTGCGCCACCTCGAGCTGCCTGCGGGCGCGGTCGGTTCGGCGGTCACCGAATGCCATGCCGATTACCGGCTGGTGCGCGTCCTGATCGCGGCGGAGGCCACCGACGAGGTCGTGGAGCGCCGCTGGAGAACTGCGGACCGCGCCCTGTCGGTGCGAGCTCGGCGGCTCAGCCGGCCCGGTCCCGGTGTGCTCGTGTGGGTGCGCGACGAGACCCGGGTCCGCCACCTCGAGAAGATGCGCCGTGACTTCATCAGCAACGTCTCCCACGAGCTGCGCACCCCGCTGGCGGCGATGCGGGTGATGACCGAGACGCTCCTCGCCGGTGCTCTTCAGGATCCCCCGGCCGCCGACGAGTTCGTCAACCGCATCGGGCTGGAGGTCGAGCAGATGTCGCAGATGGTCGAGGAGCTGCTCGAGCTGAGCGCGCTGGAGGGCGAGGAGCACCCCGTGCCCGATGAGCCAGTCCCCGTCGTCGATCTGCTCATCGCCATCGACAGGCTGCGCCCGTTGATCGACGACAAGGAGATCAACCTCGTCTTCCATGTGGCCGCCGAGATCCCGCCGATCCGCGGGGATGTCGCGCATCTCCAGCACGTTCTCCGCAACCTGGTCCACAACGCGGTGAAGTTCACGCCTGCTCACGGCACCATCACGGTCAGCGCCACCGCGGTAGGCGACCAGGTCGAGCTGCGCTGTGCTGATACCGGCGCCGGAATTCGGTCGGATGACCTCTCGCGGATCTTCGAGCGGTTCTGGAAGGCGGACAGCTCGCGCCGCCGAGACGGTGAGGGGTCAGGGCTGGGACTGGCGATCGCGCGCCACGTGGTCGCCGCACACCAGGGGACGATTCACGCCGAGTCAGAGCTCGGTCACGGGGCCACGTTCGTGGTCACACTTCCCGCCTGGGGCACGATGAGCTCGGCGGTGGGCTGAGCGCCGCGGTACGGGCCACGTCGATCCAGCCAGGCAGTGGTGTCGAATCGAGGAGCTGACGGGACAGCGCCGTGGCCGCGTTGATGGCGAAACCCATGCCGTGCCCGGTGTATCCAGCGCAGACATGGATGCGTTGGCACCCCGGGCTGAGACCCACGAGCGGCAGGCCGTCGTCGCTGAAGCCCATGATCCCCGCCCACCGGTGGGTGACGGCGGCGCCGACGCCAAGATCGTGAAGCTGGCCGTCGAGAAGGTGTTGCACGCGCTGGGTCGGCTTGGTGTCGAGCCCGACCTCCTCGTCAAGCGCGCGATGACGAAATCCGCCGACCAGGACTGCACCGTCGTCGCGTTGCCGCCAGTA
>JANWHI010000112.1 GCA_025450495.1 Candidatus Dormiibacter sp.
CGCCCGTCGGGAGGGTCGGGATCAGCCGGTGTAGCAGCCGTTGAGGTGAGCGGTCGAGCCGTCTGTGATCTGCGACCAGTCGGACGTGGCGCCGTACTTGCCGATCGCCCGCACCTCAATCACGATGATCGAGCAGCCACCCGTGGTCAGGCCGAGCCCTGGCCAGGTGGTGGTGAGAGGCTCCTGCCAGTCCGTGTCGCTGAAAGGATCTGTCTCGGTACGCCAGTTCAGCCGCCACTGGTACTGCATCTGATAGTTCGCATCCGCAGGGTCTGCGACCGGCTGCCACTCAAAGTCCAGCCCGGCGTAGCTGACCACGACGGAGCTGCCCTGGCCGCCGGTCACCACCGGCACGGCCGGCGCCGGATCGTACATCTCGGTCGCGTCTGCGTCAGGCGTCGTCCAGTCGGACCACAGGCCGGCGTTGTTCTCGGTGCGGGCGCGCATCATGTACGACCCGGGATCGGTCGGCGTGAAGGAGACGCCGTCGACCGGGTCGCCCCACGTGTCACCGCCGTCGGTTGAGATCTCGTACTGGTGATCGCCGGTGATGCCCGACTCGGGGTCGTCGCAGCACTGGCCGACGTTCAGGCTGACCGGACCCGTCACCGAGTCCGCCTGACCGCCGTAGACGTAGGGCGCTGGCGGCGGTGTCGAGTCCTGATCCTGCGCGAATCCGACCGTCGTCTGGTTCCCGGCGCGGTCGGTCACGCGGTACTGGAACACCCACAGGCCGTCGGAGGGGACGGTGACGGTCGGGTCCTGCGAACGGGGGAACCACTCTGACCACGTCTGGCCGTTGTCGCTCGAGCTGCGCCACTCCTCGGCGGCGACGCCCGATCCCGAGTCGGATCCGGCCGCGAGCGGGATCGAGATGTCCCCCGTCCACTGCGGCAAGTCCTGAGGAGCGGAGACGACCGGCGCGATGTCGTCGAGCTTGACGTACCCAGTGGCGGGCGCGCTCACATTCCCGGCCTTGTCGATGGCGACCGCCGTGATCGCCGTGACACCCTGGGATGCGACGCTGAAATGTCCGCCGGTCACCGCGGCGCCGCCGTTCAGGCGGAAGGAGTAATGGTCGACGTCCGTCGCGGTGTCGGTCAGGCTGACGGCCTGCGACGCGAGCTGCTGCCACGACCGGCCGGCACCGGCCAGTGTCGGAGCGGGAGGCGCGACCGTGTCGGTCGCCCACCGGTAGGCGACCGTTGCGGAGCGGCCATCCGTCAGAGTCAGTCTCACCTGCGCGGTATGCGTCCCGTCGGTGACCCGGCCGGGGCGCCACTGGTTGGCGCAGGCCTTCCAGGCGACGGCGTCGATCCGGCAGGTCTGCGTCTTCACGTGGTAGTGGACGTTGCGGCTCACGCGGAACGCCGGCATGTTGTCGTCGGTCAGCTTGGCCGGCGTCTTCGAGAAATGGACGTCGAGCCTGAATGCGGTCGCTGCCTGCGCGGACGACGCCGCGAGCATCGCAGAGCCGGTCAATGCGGCCGCGAGCAGCGCGAGACGGGTGCTTGGAGTCATGAAGGGGCAAGCCTCTCGGTTGGGGACGGTCGTCGGGGGGAGGGTCGAGCGCGCTCGTGCGCTCCCGCCGCCTGCGGACGCCTTCCTCAACGACTGGTAATCGGCCGGGCCGGCACGGACATGAGCGCACCGCTCCCGGCCGGGCCCGAAACCCTCTGCGTGTATGCTGGCGGGCCGTGGCGGACACGGTGGCAGTCGCGCTGTTCCAGACGCATGAGGGCGCCGAGGAGGCGGCCTCGATGCTTCGCGCCAACGGCATCAAGTGCGCGGTCGGCGACCTCTCCACCTCGTTCGGTGGGATGCCCATCCCTTCTGTGGATCGCATCCCGGTGATCGTCTCCACCGCTGACGAGAAGGTCGCGCGCGACGTGCTGGACGGCCTGTTCACAGCTGGGTGGTTCCTGCGCAACCCGGAGGGGCACCGATACCTCGCCTTCGACGCATCGTCGGCTGAGCAGCTCCGCCACCACGTCGAGACGTCTCCCGGCCTGGACCCCGCCGTGCGCGGCGAGCTGGAGCGCCTGGCCGCGCTTCTCGACGAACACGGATGGGACGAGGTCGAGCAGGCGTTCCACCACCTGCTGCGCCACGACACCCAGCTCGACGGCCGTAGCCTGGACGAGTGGGCCGTCGCCTGCGGATGTGAGCGCGCCCACAGCGAGCGCCGCTCCTAATCCGGCTCTCAGGTAACGCTCAGCAACTGCCAACCCGCTTCTCGTACCGTCGAGGCCATGAACTGGAGCGAGCGAGCACAGGCCTACCGAGACAGCCCCGGCCACCGGTCAGGGGCAGATCTCGACACGACCGTCGACTGGTGTGAGCCGGGGCCGGGCGTGACCGCGCTCGACGTCGCCACCGGCGGTGGCCATGTGGCCGACAGGCTGCGAGCGCTCGGCTGCCAGGTCACGACCTGCGACGCCGCCGAAGGCATGCGGCCCGACGTGGTGTGCCCGGCGGAGGAGCTCCCATTTACCGATGCGAACTTCGACGTCGCGGTGTGCAGGATCGCCGCCCACCACTTCACCGACCTCGACCGGGCGGTCTCGGAGATGGCGCGCGTCAGCCGCGACCGGGTCGTGATCGAGGACACGCTGTTCACCGACGACAACGTCGAGCAGGCCGAGCGCCTGCGCGACCCAACCCATGTGCGAAACCGCACACGCGAGGAGTGGCTCGCCACCCTCGCGGGTTCGGGCCTGCACATCACAGACCAGGCGGAGTTCGCAAAGCACCATCCGATCGAGGCCTGGCTGGCCCGCACGGGGTGCGCGGGAGATGACGCCGACCGGGTGCGAGAGCTGCTCGCACACCGCACAGAAGGAGACACCTGGAGCGACACGAAGATTGTTCTCCGCGCCGTACGGGTACCTCGGGAATACAACTCAGCGAGATTGCGTTCAGAATAGCGGAGGCAGAAAGTCGCGCGAAACGACGTGCGTACGCCGGCCGGGGCATGTGCCGGCGAGCCTCCACGAGCACTGTATCGAACATCCGCACGGGAGCGGGGGTCGCGACCGGGTGGCGGGTGAGGAAGAAGAGGGATGGAGACACTGATTCAGGAACCGCAGCTGCGGCAGATGATCGACCGAGCGCAGTCGAGTGGAACGCTCGACGGCGACGAGCTGGCAGCACTTATCTCCGAGCTGGAACTGGCCGAGCCGGATGAGGCGGCGCTGCGCGCCGAGCTCGAGGAAGCCGGTGTGGAGATCGTTTCCGTGCAAGAGATCGACCAACCGGAGCCCGACGAGGACTCCGACGCACCGGCCTGGTTCTCGCCGAGCATCGACAGCCTCGACCTGTACCTTGCCGAGATCGGCCGCAACCCGCTGCTCACGAAGCACGAGGAGCAGGAGCTGGCCAAGCGCATCGAGCAGGGCGACGACGTTGCCAAGCAGCGCATGGTCGAGGCCAACCTCCGCCTGGTCGTGTCGATCGCCAAGAAGTACCGAGGTCACGGCGTGGGCTTTCTGGACCTGATCCAGGAGGGCACGCTGGGCCTGGTGCGGGCGGTCGAGAAGTTCGACTGGCGGCGGGACCTCAAGTTCTCGACCTACGCCACATGGTGGATCACGCAGGCCGTGCAGCGAGCCGTCGCCAACCAGAGCCGGACGATCCGGGTGCCGGTGCACGTGCACGACCGCATGCGCAAGGTCGAGCGCGCCCGGCGTGCGCTGGAGATGCGGCTGGCCCGCGACGCCAGCGACGAAGAGGTGGCCAAGGAGGCCAAGCTGTCGGTCGCCGAGGTGCGCGACGTCGAGCAGTACCGGCGGCAGACCGTGTCGCTGCAGCGGCCGACCACCGATGAAGGCGATACCGAGCTGGGCGACATGATCGCCGACCGCACGAGCGAGGACGTGACCGAGGCGGTCGCCGAGACGCTGCGTTCGGAGGCGCTGGCACGCGCCCTCGACCGGCTGACGCCGCGTATGCGCAAGATCGTCGAGCTTCGCTACGGCCTGGCCGGCGGCGACCCGATGATGCTGGACGCGGTCGGCCGTGAGGTCGGACTGACCCGCGAGCGGGTGCGGCAGCTCGAGGCTGAGGCGCTGCGGCAGCTGGCCGGCATGCCGGACGTCGACGTCCTGCGCGACGCCGCCTGACCGCACGAGCCACGAACGACCGGGGTCGCCAAGCGGCGGCCCCGGCGTCGTCGTGCGTGCTAGCGTGACCGCGCGATGAGCGAGCGGGAACTCCACGGCTGATGGCGTCCACGACCGTCGTCGTCGGCGTTGACGGGTCGGACGGCGGCCGTGAAGCCTTCAGGCTGGCGCTCGAACAGGCGCGATACCGCAACGGACGCGTTCGCGCCGTGGCCGTGTGGCACGTGCCGTGGCCGCTGCTCAGCGTTGCCACGCCCGGCGTGGACATGGAGACGATCGTCAAGGACCTGCGAGACGACGCAACCCAGAAGCTGGATCAGACCGTCGATGCGCTCGCCGGCGAGTCGGAGGGCGTGGAGGTGATCCGCCAGGTGTGCGAGGGGCAGCCCGCGAAGGCGCTCGTCGAGCAGTCCGCGGGCGCCGCGCTGCTGGTCGTCGGCTCGCGCGGCCTGGGCGGCTTCGGCGGCCTCCTGCTGGGCAGCGTGAGCCAGCAGTGCGCGCAGCACGCGCACTGCCCGGTGATGATCGTGAAGCCTCCCGAAGCGGAGTAGGCATCCTGCCTCGAGTCAGGCGGCGGCCGGCCCTCAGGGGTGGATCTTCTCGCCCGCCTCGAGCATGGCCACGAACTTCTCGATCCGCCGCGCGCGCGTCTCGGGCCGCTTGGCCTCGGCGATCCGGTAGAGGATGGCGTAGCGGTTGGCGGAGTCGAGCGACTCGAAGAACGCTTTGGCCTGCGGCCGCTCGCTCAGCTCCTGCTCCAGGTCGGGAGGAACCTGTGCGGTGCGTTGGCCGGCGTACGCGGCCTGCCAGCGCCCATCCTCCTTCGCCTGCTCGACCTCCCGCATGCCCGCCGGGCGCATGTGCCCGTCTGCAATCAGCCGCTCGGCCAGCTCGGTGTTTCGCTTCGACCACCTGCCGCGCGGGCGCCGTGGGGTGAACCGCTGGAGCCAGTGGTGGTCGTCCAGCGGCCGCTTCTGACCGTCGATCCAGCCGAAGCACAGGGCGACCAGGAGCGCGTCCTGATAGGAGACCGAAGGCTCCGGAGCGCCCTTCTTGGCGATCCGAAGCCAGACGCCGTCGGAGGCGGCGTGGTGCTCCTCGAGCCACCCGGCCCACTCATCGTCGGATGCGAACGAGCGGTGAGGTGTGCTCTCGCCTACCGGCCCCACCGGCGGCCCGGCCGGTCGCTGAAGGTGGACTGGATCTCGGACTCGGTATACGGCCCGACCAGCCGCCCGTCGGCCGCATAGCGGAACACGGCCAGGCGAAACGCCTGGGAGGCCGCGCTGGTGACGACCACGGTGAGCAGGGCGACGGCGATCGCCACGGCGATCATGCCGTCCCCAGCCAGCGGCGAGCCGGCGCGCACCGCCCAGCCGGCCACGCCGAGCACGGCCGCAGCGAACATGGCGACGGCGCCGGCGCTGCCGATCGCGAACGACCCCACCACGCTCTCGCCCCAGCGGCTTCGGATCACCGAGGCGGAGCGGCGGGCGGCGGCGATCGGCCCCACGCCCTCGACCGCCAGGGCCGGCACCACGAACAGCGTGGCCAGCGACCACGCGGTGTCCGCCACCCACGCCACGATCCGCCCGGCCACGCCGCCGGCACCCGGGAGCTGCTCGATGGCGCGAAGGGCGATGCCGACCAGCGTGGACACCAGCGCCCACGCCGCGATCGCCGGCAGCAGTTCGAAGGCCCCCCGCAGCGCGGCGCCGACGCCCACGTCGCGGCCATCGAACGCCGCGTCGGCCATCAGCACGAACCCGACGCCGAAGAAGGTCGAGAGGAAGATCGAGGGATACGCCAGCACAGCCGAGTCGATGAAGATCTGCCAGCGGGAGTGATGGGCGATCGCATCGAGCGCCCACGGCCCGAGCAATACGATGGCCGCCGCGCCCGTTGCGAGCATCGAGAGCAGCGGCAACACCAGCAGCCGCGGGCGCCGGCCGATCAGCTGCAGGCTGCGGCCGGTCAGGCTCATCCCGCGCTCGATCCGTCCTCCCATGCGCCAAGCGTACATGTGGCCGCTACCGGACGCGATCCCCCGTTCGGCCCCCGTGCCAGGGGACTAGAGTGGTCGGGCGCGTGGCGATCGTCACGGGGGTCAACGGATACCGGGAGGTGTGCGATGGACGTCAATCCCAGCAAGAC
>JANWHI010000113.1 GCA_025450495.1 Candidatus Dormiibacter sp.
GAGGACGTCACGTGCTGGACCATACCCTCAGTCGAAACCACGCTCACCGGCGCTCGCAGCTCACCCTCGGAGGCCAGGTATTGGATAGGCGTGGTGCAGCCGCACTCGGGATGGATCAGCAGCTCCGCGTCCGGGTGCTCGCGGCGCATCGCGTCGAGCCGCTCGGGAACGATGCCGGCGTGGACGTGGCACTCACCCATCCAGACGTGCAGCTTGCGGCCGGTGACCCGCTCCAGGTGCGCGCCCAGGAACATATCGGGACAGAAGAGGATCTCCCGATCGGCGGGGATCGAGCGGATCACGGCCTCGGCGTTGGACGACGTGCAGCAGTAGTCCGACAGCGCCTTGACCTCGGCGGTGGTGTTCACGTACGAGACCACCACCGCCCCCGGGTACTGCGCGCGCCAGGCGCGCAGCTGGTCCGCGTCGATGGTGGCGGCCAGGGAGCAGCCGGCCTCGAGGTCGGGCAGGAGCACCGTCTTCTCGGGCGAGAGGATCGCAGCCGTCTCGGCCATGAAGTGCACCCCGCAGAAGACGATCACCGAGGCGTCGGTGGCGGCGGCCTGTTGCGAGAGACCGAGCGAGTCGCCGACGAAATCGGCGATGTCCTGGACCTCGGGGCGCTGGTAGTTGTGCGCCAGGATCACCGCGTTGCGCTCGTGCCGCAGCCGCTCGATCCGGTCCAGCAGCTGGGCCCGGCCCTCTGTCGCAAGGTCCCGCTCTACAGTGATCATCCCGCCACCTGTCCCGGTTTCACGGGGTCTGTGGATTTAGGTCAGATTGACCTAAGCAAGTATACCAGGGTCGGGCGGGGCTGCCCGGGACAGGGTCACGACGCCGGTCCTTCGTCTACCGTGGTGCCGTGACGGTGATCGGGGTCGTGGTCCGGCCGAGAAGCACCTTCGCCGCACTGGCAGGCTCGGCGCGGGTCCCGCTCGGGTTCGCCGCGGTCGTTGGGAGTGGCGTCATCGCACTGGCGCTCGGCCTGCTCGCCAACCAGCTCGGCGGCGGCGGCGGGCCGGGAACCGTGGCGTCGCTGCTGCTGCCGATCCTGTTTCTCGTCTACTGGGGCGCCGCCGCGCTGATCATCGACGCCGTGGCGGGGCGCACGTCGCGGGCCGGCCGCCGGCGGCAGTACCTGGCGGTGAGCGGGTTCACCTTCATCCCCTGGATCGCCTATGAAGTGCTCTTGGTGGTGGAGGCCGCCACCGGGACCGGCAGCGTCGCCGAATCGGTCATCGCGTGGTTGACGCTGCCGCTGCTCGCCTGGTTCCTCTCCCTGACCGCGCTCGCCGTGTACTCGGTGTTCGACGTGTCGCCGTTCGTCGCGGTCGCGCTCGCGATGCTGCCCGATGCCGTGCTCGTGTTCATCCTGATCGCGCTGCTCGTCGTGGCCGACCTCTGAGTGGCCCGTCCGGAGGCAGGCGGCGCGCTCTGGCGCCGTCGCGGCGTCATCCCCGCGACGGTCCTCGCGGTCTATCTCGTCCTCGCGGTGCTGCTGTGTATCAATGCGTGGCGCGCGCCGGCGACGACGTACATCGGTCAGGGACCGGATCCGGTTGGCCAGATGTGGGGGATCGCGTGGGTGCCGTACGCGATCAGCCACGCACTCAACCCGCTCCAAACGCACTTCATCAATCAGCCGACTGGAACCGACATCCTGTGGAGCACGCCGACCTCGCTGGTGGTCGCGCTGCTCTGGCCGGTGACCGCGCTCTTCGGCGCGACCGTCACCTACAACGCGGTCATGACGCTGAGCCTTGCGTTCGCGTCGTTCTTCGCATATCTGGTGATCAGGCGATGGGTGCCGGGCAGCGTGGTCGCGGCTGCGGTGGGCGGGCTGCTCTACGGGTTCTCGCCATACATGACCGGCCAGCTCATCGGCCACTACAACCTGGTGCTCTCCGGAGTGACGGTGCCGCTTGCGCTCATGCTCGCGGACGAGATCCTGGTGCGGCAGCGTCTCCGGCCGCGCACGCTGGGTCTGCTCGTGGCGCTGCTCGCGGTCGTGCAGTTCTTCGTCGCGCAGGAGGTCCTGCTCACCGCGGCGATCGTCGCGATCCTCCTCGCCGTGGTGCTGGCGATCACGCATCGCGATGCGGTGCGCACGCACATCGGGTTCGCCGTGCGCTCCATGGCGTGGGCGGTGCCGCCGATCGTCGTGCTGCTCGCGTATCCGACCTGGTTGCAGTTATTCGGCGCCGATCATCCGGTGGGCGGCGGCGCCATCCACGGCACCGACATCTACGTCACGGACCCGACCAACTTCGTTGTCCCCACAGTCGCGCAGCTGGTCGCCCCGCAGGCTGCGACCAGCATCTCGTCACACTTCAGCGGCAACGCATCGGAATGGGACGCGTACCTCGGAATACCCTTGATCCTGCTGCTGATTCTCGCGACGGTGCGCTTCTGGCGCGTGCCGGCGATCAGGACCGCGGGGGTCCTTGCGCTGATCATCTCGGTGCTCTCGCTCGGTCCGCACATCAACGTGCAGGGGCATCCATTCCTCGCGGTGCCGCTGCCGTGGTGGATCCCCGCACACCTCCCGGTGCTCGACGACATCCTTCCCAACCGTCTGATGGTCTACGTCGACCTCGCCGCGGCGATCATCGTCGCGTTCACCCTGCGACTGCTGTGGCTGATGCGCAGAAAGCCGCTGCTCAACGTGGCGCTGGCGGTGGTGGTGCTGCTGCCCCTGGTGCCAACGCTGCCGACTCCCGCCACGCGGCTGATCACCCCGGCCGCCTTCGCATCGCGATTCCCAGCGGCCATCACGCAAGGCGACAACGTCCTGTTCGAACCGCTGCCGAGCAGTGACTACGCATCCGCGATGGACTGGCAGGTGAGCGCCCACTTCGGATTCACGATGGTCGGCGGGTACCTGGCAGTGCCGTATGCCCCGGGGGTCGACGCGTTGCAGCGGCTCATCCACGCGATCGTCGCGCGGCCGGGCCCGGTGACTCTCCCGGCGACCGACCGCGGCAACCTCGTGGGTGGACTTCGCTCGCTGTTCGTCAGAGACGTCGTGGTCGGCAACGGCGCGAGCCCGGGGGTTGCATCGCTTTTCAGGCAGCTCTTCGGCGCACCGCCGATCGAGGACGGCGGATTCCTCATCTGGCACGTGCCCGTGTACCACGGGTGACCGCGCCTCTCCGATCAGGTGACAACCGGTGACCGGGCTCGGCGTTCACGCCTATTCTTTGCCCGTGACCCCCGAACGGCCGCGCGGCGGCGCGCCTGTCGTCAGCCTGGTCGTTCCCACGCGCAACGAGGCGGAGAACGTCAAACCCCTGGTCGACAGGGTCACCGCGGCACTCGCCACCACCCGGTTCGAGATCTGTTTCGTGGACGACAGCGACGACGGCACCGGCGATGTCCTGCTCGACATGGCCCAGGCAAATCCATCGATCCGGTGCCTGCTGCGCCAGGGGGCCGATCGCAAGGGTGGGCTGAGCACGGCGGTCGTCGCCGGGCTCCACCTGGCCCGCGGCCAGTATGTGTGCGTGATGGACGCCGATCTGCAGCACCCGCCCGAGCTCATACCGCAACTCCTCGGCGAGGCGGAACGCGGCGCCGACCTCGTGGTCGCGAGCCGCTATGCGCCCGGCGGGAGCCATGAGGGCCTCGGCACACCGGTGCGACGGCTCGTGAGCCGCGAGGCGACCGTGCTGGCCCGACTCCTCTTCAAGGAAGCGCGCCAGAGCTCCGATCCGCTCTCCGGGTTCTTCCTCTGTCGCCGCGCGCTGATCGACGGGATCGAGTTCCGGCCGGTGGGTTTCAAGATCCTGCTCGAGCTGCTCGTCTGCGTGCCCGACCTGCGCGTGGTCGACGTTCCCGTGACCCAGGCTCCGCGCGCCGAGGGGGTCAGCAAGGCCACGGCTCGCCAGGGTCTCCTCTATCTGCGCCACCTCCGGTCACTCTTCTTCGACGTCCCCGGATCCGCGCGGGTCTGGAAGTTCGGGCTGGTCGGGCTCAGCGGGCTGTGCGTGTTCCTCCCGGTGCTCGGGATCCTCGCCGGCGTCGTCGGTCTCAACCCGCTGATCGCCTTCATCCCGGCGTTCGCGCTCAGCGCCGCGTGGAACACCGCGATGAACTGGCACCTCACCTTCGGCGATCAGCGCCGCCGCGGGCGGGGACCGCGCCACTACCTCGAGTTCGCGCTCCTGAGTGGCTGCGTGATGTTCTGCGTCTTCGCGGTGCTGATCGACATCGGGGTGCCGAGCGTCATCGCCGGGCTTGCCGCCGCGCTGGTCGCCATGCTCCTCAATGGCCTCGTCAACCGGGCGCACCTGCACCACAGCCCGTCGATGTGGGCGTCGGTGGCCATCGACCACGGCGTGCAGGGTGGGCTCGCTCGCCTCGCCGGCGAGGTGGGTGCGGATCGCGCGTACCTGCTCCCGGCGCGAGGGGACGCGTCGTCCGGTCTCCCCGAAGGCCTGCTCGCCCACGTGATCGCCCATCGCCGCCCGGTCCTCATCACGGAGGCGGCGTCGTACCGCGCCCAGCGGCGATCGAACATCGAGACCGCATCGAGAATGCTGCTGCCCGTGGTCCGTGACGACCGGGTGGCCGCGGTGGTGGTCTGCGAGCGATTCGCACCCGGTGGGTTCGACTCGACGGCGCTCGAGACCGCAACCCTGGCGGTGGCCGCGATCGAGCCCCTCCTGACCGCCGCTTCGAGCGACCAGCCGGAACGGCCCGACATCGCCCCGGCGCGAGCCGCGCCCGGACCGGCGAGGTAGTTCCGACGGCGGCGGGGGCGGTGGCTTCCCAACTCGATCGGATGGGGGCCGGCGGCCGAGGTGCCACGCGCTCCGCGGTCTGCCTCACCGGGATCGTCGCCGCGGCTGCCCTCCGAGCCGCGGTCGGGGCATCGGACACCGCCGCGTCCATGCCGGCCGGCGTCGCGTTCGCGGGAGCGCTGCTTGCGGTGGCGACGGCGTCGGGATGGCGTCCCTCCCGGCCGAGGATCGCCGCCCTTGCCCTGGGGGCGGCCGGTGGCGGGGCGTTGATCGGCGCGTGGCTGCTCTCCCGCGGTGCGCCGGGCATCCAAATCGCACCGGTCAACGCGGGCCTCGCCCTCTGGACGCCCGTGGTCGCGCTGGTCGCGGTGGCCGAGGAGATCGCACTGCGAGGCGCGCTGTTCGGCGCGGTTCGCTCCTGGCGTGGCGACGGGGTGGCGTTGCTGGCCACCACGCTCGTCTTCGCGCTCATCCACGTGCCCCTCTATGGGATCGGCTCGCTGCCGCTCGATCTCGCCGTCGGCCTGCTCCTCGGCGGCCTCCGTATCGTCAGCGGCGGCGTCCTTGCTCCCGCGGTCGCGCACGTGATCGCCGACCTCGCGGGCGGGTGGGTGCTGTGACCGCGC
>JANWHI010000114.1 GCA_025450495.1 Candidatus Dormiibacter sp.
CAGCGGGTCGATGCCCCGCCCGGCACCGCGGCGGTTCCGACCAGGTCCAGCCGGCCGCCGGCCCAGTCGGCCAGGACCACGGTCACGCCCGCGGCGGTGCTGAACCAGCCGACCACGACAGCGTCGCGTCGCCCGGTCAGCGTGATGCGAAGCCGGTCGGGCGAGGCGATCCCGGCCCGGTACGGGGCACCGCCGCGCCGGGCGATCAGGGAGTTGAGCCCGCGCGCCGCGGCCGCCTGGGCGAGGGCACGTCCGTGACCGGCGACGTGGTCGGGGAGCTGGATGCGCGATTCCGGCGGGATCAGGTCGCGCAGCATGGCCAGCCGGCTCAGCAGTGGACGCCCGGTCAGCGGTTCGCCGTCGAGGTGGAGAAGGTCCGTGGCCAGGTACACGGCGGCCGGACGTCCGGGGTTCGCCTCGCTCACCCGGGCGAAGAGCGCCGCCAGGTCAGGCCTGCCATCGCGATCGAGCACACAGATCGACCCGTCGAGCACCGCCTCGGCACCGCCCTGGAGCGGGCCGCTGGCAGCGATCTCGGGAAAGCGACGCTCCAGCGACGACACCTCACCGTGGAGCCGCACCGAGCCGCCCCCGTCCGCGATGAGCAGGCAGCGGGACCCCTCCCACTCCACGCTGAACAGCCAGTCATCGCCGTCGTAGGGAGCGGCGCTGGGGACGCTGAGCTCGGGCTGGGAGCTGCCGCCGATGCCGGCGGCCGGGAGCGGGATCGGCAGCCGCTGCTGGTCACCGGCGCTGGTGCGGCGCCGCCGCGGCGCCTGGATGCGCGCGCTCACCGGACGCTCAGGAGGCCTTGCGCCGCCGTGCTCCATCTGCGGACTGGCGGCGGCGCGCAGCCGTCGCCTCGCGGGCGGCGGGCTTGCTCTCCCGATCGCCCTTCTGGGCCGCCTCGACCGATGCCTTGAGCGCGGCCATCAGGTCGGTCACCTTGGACGGCTTCTCGGGAGCACGCACGTCGAGCGGCTGGTCGTTGACCTTGGCATCGATGACCGCCATCAGCGCCTCGCGATAGTCGTCCTTGTAGCGCTCGGGGTCGAAATGGGCACTGAGGTTCTCGACCAGCATGACGGCCATGTCGAGCTCGCGCTTGTGGATCTCGGGGCGCGCCTCGTCCTCGGGCAGGGACAGCTCACCGGGGCTGCGGATCTCATCGGGCCAGTGCAGCGTGTTGAGCAGCAGCCCCTTCTCGTGAAGCGCGAGCCGGCAGAGGTGCTCGCGGTCGCGGAAGGCGATCTTGCCGAGAGCGACCTTGCCCGTCTCCTCGAGGGCGGCCTTGAGCAGGTAGTAGGGCTTGACGCCGACCGCCTCGGGTTCGAGGTAGTACGCACTCTTGATGTAGACGCCAGCCTCGATCTCGGAGTCATCGACGAACTCGAGGATCTCGCAGGTGTGCGATGTCGTCAGCGGCAGCTTGTCGAGGTCGGAGTCGTCGACGACGACGAACTCGTCCTTGCCCACCTCATAGCCGCGCACCGTCGCGTTCCAGGGAATCTCCTTGTCCTCTTCGACACACCAGCGCTTGTTGCGGATCGGCGTGAGGTCGTCGGGGCAGAGCATCCGGAAGGAGACGCTCTTCGACTCCGTCGCGAGGTACAGCCGCACGGGGATCGCGACCATGCCGAAGCTGATCGCGCCGCGCCACATGGATCTGGGCATGCCCCGATTCTAGGGGCAGACACGAGTGGGCAACAGGTTCGGCCCAGTTCAGACGGTGAGAAGCCGCTCGTAGGCGGCCTTCAACTCCGGATAGCGCAGGAAGATGATGTGCGCGTACTCCTGGGTGAGCGGGCCCGGCGCGCGGCGCAGGTGCATGCCCACCTCCCCGGGACGGTGGTTGGCCTTGCGCCAGTTGCACCTCTTGCAGGCGATGACCAGGTTGTCCCAACGATCGCCGCTGCCACCGCGGGACATGGGCACGATGTGGTCGACGGTGAGCTCCGCGGCCGGCCCGACGAAGCCGCAGTACTGGCAGGTGTGGTCGTCACGCAGCAGCAGGTTGCGGCGGTTGGGACGGAGCAGGCGGCGCGGCACGTGGATGGTTCGCAGCAGGCGGACGACGACAACCCCCTCGGGCAGCCGGCGTCCGCTGAGCGCGGCGGCGGCCTCGAGCTCGGAACGCTCGTCGAGGAAGGCGACCCGCTCCTTGCTCAGCAGGATGATGAGCCGCCGGTGACTGATGACGTTCAGTGGCTGCATGGAGGCATTCAGCAACAGCACGGCCATGGCGGAATTCTATTGGGAGCGGGCAAGCAGCGCACTGGTTCAGTCGAGCGGCGGCAGCTCCTGGTCGCCGGCCAGCGCCGGGGCGAACAGGTCGCCGACCGCGGCGAGCCGCTCGCCGATGGTGTGGATCGTCCAACCGTCGGGGCGAAGCCCGGGTTCGCCCAGCTCGGACCAGGTGATCGGCGTCGAGACCGGCGCGTGGGGCACCGCGCGCACCGTGTATGGCGCGGTGAGCGTCTTGTTGATGATGTTCTGGGTGTAATCGATGCGGACGCGGCCGGTGCGCTGGCGCACCGACCACTCCCAGCTGACCAGGTCGGGCACGATCGCCGCGACGGCCCGGGCCACGCCCTCAACCCAGTTGCGCACGGCCGCGTAGTCGGGGCCCCTGCGGATCGGGACGTAGATCTGCAGGCCGGTCTGCCCGGTGGTCTTGACCGCGCTGTGCAGGCGGTAGTGGTCCAGCGCCACCCCGACCAGCTTGGCGATGGTCACGACACTCTCGAACGCGGCACCCTCGGCGGGGTCGAGGTCGAACACCGCCCAGTCGGGATGCAGCGGACTGTCGATGCGCGAGTGCCAGGGATGCAGGTCGATGGACGCCGCGTTGGCCACCCAGACGAGCGTTGCCAGCCCGTTGACGACGACGTACTCCTTGGTCTTCTCGCCGTGATACGTCCACGACTGGATCCACGGTGGGGCGTGCGAGGGCTTGTCCTTGCGCCAGAACGATTTGCCGTCGATACCGTCGGGGAAGACCTGCATCGACAACGGCCGGTCGCGGAGGTAGGGGAGAAGCACCGGCGCCACCCGGATGTAGTGGGCGATGAGGTCGCGCTTGGTCAACCCGTCCGCCGGCCATATCGGCTTGTCGAGGTTGGTGAGCCGCAGGCGGTGTCCATCCACCTCGAAGGCGTCCGAGGCGCGCAGCCCGCGCAACTGCTCGAGCAGCGCGGCGGCCTCGTCGTCGCCGCCGCCGGCATCGACGGGCCCGCCGACCGGCATCCCCGCCGCCTCCTCGGCGCCGGCGAACGAGAGCACCGAGTCGACGGGCAGCGGGACCTCGCGACGGCAGTCACGGGCCGCGATGTCGTCGCGAAGCCCGACGAACGCCGGGTGGCGGAGGATGCCCTGCCTGGTCCAGCCCGCGTGCCGAACCTCGCACACCAGCTCGGGGCGCACCCAGGTGGCCGGCTCGCTGGTCCGCGGCACGGGGCGGAGAGGGGAGTCAGCGGTGACCAGGCCATCGAGCCGGGTGCGCAGCAGACGCAGCATCGCCTCGTCGAACCCGGTCCCGACCTGACCGCAGTGCACCAGCCGATCGCCGTCGTACACGCCGAGGATGAGCGCGCCGAGCTGCTTGGCGCGGCGCCCGCGGCCGCTGGTCCAACCGGCGATGGCGCAGGACTGCGTCTGCCACGCCTTGACCTTCAGCCAGTCCGGGCTTCGCCGTCCCGGCTGATAGGTCGAGTCGGCGCGTTTGCCGACCATGCCCTCGATGCCGCGCCCGCTGACAGCGGCGAAGAACTCCCTCCCGTCGCGCTCGACGTGGTCCGTGTAGAGGATGCCATCGGCCGCACCCAGCACGTCTTTCAGCGTCTTCTTGCGGATTCGCAGCGAGGTGTCCATCAGGTCACGCCCGTCGAGCCAGAGCAGGTCGAAGACCGCGTAGGTGGCAGGGTGATCGCGCATGACGCGGCGCACGTCGGTGTCGCGCGACACGTTGATGCGCGATTGCAGGCGCTCGAACGAGGGGCGCCCATCGGCGTCGAGCACAACGATCTCACCGTCGACGATGGCGCGGTGGCCTCGCAGCGCGGCCCGCAGCGCAGCCAGCTCGGGATACCGCGCTGTCTCGTCGCGCCTGCTCCGGCCGATGACCTTGAGCGTGTCGCCACCCACCCCCGCCACCGCGCGCACTCCGTCCCATTTCAACTCGAACAGCCAGCCCTCGCGGCTGAACGGTTTGTCGACGCTGGTGGCCAGCATCGGCGCGGGCAGCTCGGGCATCTCGGGCACGGCTGCTGCGCGCGGGCGCGACGCGCCCGGGGTCCGGCCTGCTGCGCGCGACGCACGCGCGGTCTCGCGCGGGTCGCCACCTGCCTCTGCAGCGATCTCGGCGAGGGTGCGGCCCGTCTTCACGGACACCTCGTGCTCGCTGGCCTCGTATCCGTCGACGACACAGTCGTCGCGCTTCTTGATCATCAGCCAGTTCTTGTCGCCGTCCGCATCGTCGCGACCGCGACGTCCGCGCTGTCCGAGCTTCACCAGGGCGTACTCGCCGCAGATCTTGGTGCCGAAGACGCGGAACTTGAGGTCGCCCTTGGCCAGGCTGGCCTCGACGTCCCGGGCCGTCTCAGCTGTCCACTCATACGTGCCGATGTCCCACAGCAGCACCGTCCCGGCCCCGTACCCCGACGGGATGACGCCCTCGAAGTCGCCGTAATCGACGGGGTGGTCCTCGGTGTGCACCGCCAGGCGCTTGACCTTGGGATCGAGGGTGGGCCCGCGCGGGACCGGCCAGGAGAGGAGCACGCCGTTGTGCTCGAGACGGAAGTCCCAATGCATGCGCGTGGCGCGGTGCTGTTGCACGCAGAAGCGGCGACCGTGGGGGAGGCTGTCCCAGCCCGGACTCTCGGTCCGCTTGGTGCGCTCACGGTCGTCGCCGGACGGCTCCGGCGTGCGTGTGAAATCGCGTTTGCGGCGATACTCCTCCAGCGCCATGTGCGCAGTCTGCTACGAAGGCCACAACCGCCGTGATCCGGGCCGCCACGCAGACGTCCGGCGGACCTCCAAACGCCAGTGCCGGGCGCTGTTTGTGGCGCGTCGCGGCCGGGCGGTCATCCCGCCCGAAACTGGTACAATTCACAGTAGTTTCGCGTGCCTTCCGGTGCCGCCTGAGCGGTGGAATCAGGGGCCCGCCGCAATCCAGCCGCGCCCGCCGGCACACGCACCCTGGAGTCCACACTGATCGACGAGAGCGCCCGCGCCGACGACCACGCCCGCGGCACCGCAGAAGCACATCCAAGCCCACCGCCGGCCGGCGATGGACAGGCTCCCAAGGATTCCTATTCGTCCGCCCAGCTGACCGCGCTGAAAGGGCTCGAGCCGGTCCGCAAGCGACCCGGCATGTACATCGGCTCGACCGACTCGCGAGGCCTGCACCACCTGATCCGTGAGATCGTGGACAACGCCATCGACGAGGCGCTCGCGGGCGTCTGCGACACCATCGTGGTGACGCTGCACGCCGACGGCTCGGTGTCGGTGCTCGACAACGGCCGCGGCATCCCCATCGACATGCATCCGACGGAGCACAAGCCCGGCCTCGAGCTGGTGCTGACCGAGCTCCACGCCGGCGGCAAGTTCGGTGGCGGTGGCTACAAGGTGTCCGGCGGCCTGCACGGTGTCGGCGCGTCGGTGGTCAACGCGCTCAGCGAACGGCTCGTCGCCGAGGTGTTCAAGGACGGCAGCATCTACCGGCAGACGTTCAGCCGCGGCGTGCCCGACGCGCCCATGGAGGTGGTCGGCACCACCACCCGGCACGGCACCATGATCCGCTGGTGGCCCGATCCGACGGTGTTCGACGCCGTGGTGCACGACTGGGACATCGTCGCCAACCGCCTCCGTGAGGTGGCATTCCTGACCAAGGGCGTCAGCATCACCGTCCTCGCCGAGGACCCGGCTCGCGAGTACACGTTCTACTTCGAGGGCGGCATCCAGGCGATGGTTCGATACCTCAACGCCAACCGCACCGTGGTCAACGCACGTCCCATGTACGTGGAGCGCGAGATCGAGGGGACGCTCATCGAGCTCGCCATCCAGTACCAGAACAGCGTATTCAGCGAGCAGGTGCTGGCATTCGCCAACAACATCCACACCGAGGAGGGCGGCGCGCACCTGACCGGCTTCCGCACCGCGCTCACCAGCACCCTGAACAAGTACGCCCGCAAGGCGGCGATCCTCAAGGACAACGACCCCAACCTCAGCGGCGACGACGTGCGCGACGGATTGACCGCGGTGATCAGCGTCAAATTGCAGGAGCCGCAGTTCGAAGGCCAGACCAAGACCAAGCTGGGCAACAGCGAGGTGGCCGGCCAGGTGTCGACGGTGCTCAGCGATGCGCTGATGCAGTTCCTCGACGAGAATCCCGCCGACGGCCGTCGCATCATCGACCAGTCCCTCACCGCGGCGCGGGCACGGCAGGCGGCTGCCAAAGCGCGAGACCTGGTGCGCCGCAAGTCGTTCCTCGAGGGCTCGGCCCTGCCCGGCAAGCTCACCGACTGCACCGAGAAGGACCCATCGCAATGCGAGCTGTTCATCGTCGAGGGTGACAGCGCCGGCGGCTCGGCCAAGCAGGGGCGCGAGCGCAAGAACCAGGC
>JANWHI010000115.1 GCA_025450495.1 Candidatus Dormiibacter sp.
CTCGCTCATCTCATGACCAAGGAGTGCCGGGACCAGCTGATCACCACCCATGCCGATCAACCGATGCAGCAAGGCCATGTCCTTGTGGATCCCGAATTCACGACATGCTCTAGACCACGCCAGGGCGTGCAGGTAGTTGTTGTCGATCAGGGTGCCGTCGACATCGAAGATGACCGCAGCCACCGACCAAGTGTCGCAGCATGTGCTGGTCCGCGGCGCAGGCTGAGGCTGCCGGCGGTGCTGTCCGGCTACGATCATCGGTCACAAAGGAGGGTGTCGCCGATGAGCCGTGACCCGTACGCCGATCTTCCCCAGGTGCCGTGGTTCGATGTGACCAGCACGGACATCAAGGCTGGCGAGGAGGTGCCGGTCGCTCAGCGGAGCGGCATCTTCGGTGCCGGTGGCGAGGACCGCTCACCCCAGCTGTCGTGGGCGGGGTTTCCCGACGGGACGCAGAGCTTCGCCGTGACCGTCTACGACCCGGACGCTCCCACAGCGAGTGGGTTCTGGCACTGGGCGGTTGTCGATGTCCCAGCGAGCGTCACGCAGCTGCCGGCAGGTGCCGGGGAGGAGGCAGGTGATGGGCTGCCCGGGAAAGCGTTCCAGCTTCGCAACGATGGGGGATCGCCGCGATACGTGGGCGCAGCGCCGCCCCCGGGCCATAGACGTCACAACTACCATTTCGTGGTGCACGCAGTTGACGTCCCGTCGCTCGGCATCGCGCCGGAATCCACCCCGGCGTTCTTGGGCTTCAACCTGTTCTCACACACAATGGGCCGCGCTCGCATCATCGCCTGGTTCGAACGCTGACGCCAATTCCGGCGGCGACCATTTTGAGGACCGACAGTCGTGGAACCTGTGGATAGGGGCGCCGTCTACCACGGACCACTTGATGAGTTCGTGGCGAGGCGGACTGCCCTCGCGCGGACACTGCGGTCGAGCGATGCCGACGCCGCAGCTGCTGTCGGCAAGCTGCGCAAGCCCCCGGTGAGCGTGTGGGCCATCGATCAGCTTGCTGTCGAGCACCCGGATCTCGTCACCGAGGTTCTCGCCGCCGGTGCCGACGCGAGGGAGGCTCAGCAGGCAGTTGCCGGTGGCGCACGAAACGGTGAGGATCTGCTCCTCGCCTCGGCGCGCGTTCGCGAAGCGGTGGAGGCTGCGGTTCGCGCCGCCACCACGGTGCTTGGTCGCTCTGGCCGCGGGACGACAGACCAGACAGCGCGGCGACTCAGGATTACGCTCCAGGCGGCGGTGAGCGGCGGCGCGCGCGAGCGGATGGCACTCTGGCGCGGGACGCTGGATCGGGACCTCGAGCCAACCGGGTTCGGGACGCCTGATGCTATCGAGGCCGACGCGCCGGAGCTCGCCCAGGTGCTTGCGCCGCTACGCCGCCGGACCTCGGGACAGCGCGATCGCTCCGCGCCGGTACGCAGCCGACAGGAGAGTGACCTCGTGGCGCGGCATGCGGCCGAGCGTGCCGCTGCTGAACAAGACAAGGCCGCTGAGCGCGCACGCGGCGTCGCCACCACCAAGCGTCAACACGCACAGCGTCTCGCCGAGCAAGCCCGCGCGGCTCAGGATGAGGCGACGGCGGCGGAGCAAGCCGCGGAGGCGGCCGAGACGGCCGCAAGGGCAGCGCGTCCCGTGCGGGATCGCTGACCTCCGACAACCGTGCCGGTCGGACGACGTGTCACGTCATCCATTGCGCGAACCCTTCCACGAGCCGGCTCGAGCTCTGTGCATCGGGCATCTCCTCCGGATGCCACTGCACCGCCAGCACCAGCAGGTCTGGAGCCTCCACGGCTTCGACGCACCCGTCGCTGCTGACCGCGGCACGGCGGAGGGACATCGCCAGCCGGTCCACAGCCTGATGGTGGCCGCTGTTGACCGCGGCCAGATCAACTCCGAGGGCGCGGTGCAGGTACGTGCCGGCAAGGATCTGCACGTCATGAACCGCGGCTGACGGATCCTTGCCCCACTGAGGATGGTCGACGTGCTGATGCAGCGATCCGCCCAGCGCGACATTGATCACCTGCTGACCTCTGCAGATGCCCAGCACGGGAAGGTTGCGGGCGCGGGCTGCACTGACGAAGTCGAGCTCGAGCGCGTCGAGATCGTTGATGGAGGCCTCGGTGTGTGGTCCCGGCACCTGCCCGTAGCGCGCCGGTGCAACGTCGGGCCCACCGGGCACGACCACGCCGTCGAGGCGGCTGAGCAGTCCTGCCGACGTTCCCGGGGTGACCAGGACGGGCACGAGGCCACCGCGGCTCAGCAGGCTGAGGTAGCGCAGGGCGTTCTCGCCGGGACTGCCCGAACGCGTGACGATGTCGTGGGTCCACGTCAGCCCCACCATCGGACTGGCCCTCACGCGCTTCTCCTCATCGCCTCCGGTCCGATCCTACGCGGGCGACAGCAACGGACGCCCCGCAGAGCCCGCGCGGCTACCATGGATGTGAGCAGCCGCCGGATCGAGGTCTCACACCATGAAGCGCACCAACCTGGCATGTCCGGCGGCGGTGGCCGGCACCGCTGACACCGCGCTGTTCCTGCTCCGCCGGCCCGGGCTCTTCCGGTCAGCACCTGGACGCGCCGTTGGCAGCGTTGCGTTTCTCGGAGTGTGGATGGCACTCGCGACGCGCACGGCCCATGAAGGCGACAAGCCGACGTCCTCGACGCTCGCGCTCTCCGGCGCCGCGTTCGCCGGCAATCTCGCCACGCTCGCGGTTCACCTGCGCCACCGCGTCGCCGGGCCGCGGGTGTTCCTCGGCACCGCACTGAGCTGCGTCGCTTTCGCCGATTGCGTGCGCCGGGTCCAGCACGGCGGGCGGCGGGGCTAGCTTTCCCCCCATCACCGGTGTAAGCTAATCACCATCGCCGCTATCAGCATGGAGCCATGATCGCTGAGAGCTTCACCGGCAGCCGGCGCCACAGCGGAGCCTCATTGGGTCATCAGCTCGCCTCGGACAGAGCCGGGCGATCGGAGGAGCTGCTCTCCCGCGTGGTCGGGCGCAGTGCCGCATCGGCACCAGTCGGAGTGCCCTCGCGCCGGTAGGCGGGAGGCGGGGCAGTGGCCACCGTGAGTGCCGTTCGACGTGAGGCACCTGAGCCCGACGGTGCCACCGCAGAGCCCCACGTCCTGCGGAGGTCGAATCGCTTCGTCGTCGCAGTGTTCGTGGCATCGGGCGCCGCGGGCCTCGTGTACCAGGTCGTGTGGTCGAGCCAGCTGGTGGTCATCTTCGGCAACACCACCGAAGCGATCGGCACCATCGTCACGGCCTTCCTCGCGGGCCTTGGCCTCGGCGGGATGGTCGGCGGCCTGGTCGCGCCGCGGCTTCGCCATCCATTGCGGATCTATGGCGCAGTTGAGGTTGCTGTGGGTGCCGCTGCGCTGCTCGTGCCCATCGGTTTCGAGGGCATCGCCGGCATCTACAGCTCCGCCTACGACACCACGTCGGCAAGCCAGCTGACCCTCATCCGGCTGCTCCTGACGCTTGCGGCAGTGACACCGGTGACCTTTCTCATGGGCCTGACGCTGCCCCTGCTGACTCGCCACCTGGTCACCTCGATGCGCACCGCAGGGGCACAGATGGGCCTGCTGTACAGTGCCAACACCTTCGGTGCCATGGCCGGCGCCCTGGGGGCGGGCTTCGTGCTCATCGAGCTGCTTGGACTGTCGGCGACCACGCACGTGGCGGTCGCGCTCAACCTGCTGGCGGGGATCACCGCGCTGTTGCTATCGTCCGGCCGGCGCACGGTCGCATCTGTTCATGTTCTCGGGCCCAGCGTCAGCGGCGAGGAGACGATCCTGACGCCGCGATGGCGCCGGTCATTGTTTGCCGCGTCGTTCGTCTCCGGGTTCGTGGCCCTGAGCCTCGAGGTTCTCTGGACGCGCATGCTGGCAGAGGGCACGGGTTCACAGATCTACAACTTCGTCATCATCCTCGCCGTCTATCTCCTCGGGATCGCAGCCGGCGGCGGGATCTATCGACGTCTCAGCAACACGTGGCGCGATACCCCGGCGGCGCTCGCCGCAGCCTTTCTCGGCGTCGCAGTGTGCACCGTGCTGACGGTGCCACTCGCCACCGTGTGGTTGCCCACCGTCAACATCGCACGCGCCCTGATCCTGCTGCCCGCGACCGTCTTCATGGGCTATGCGTTTCCGCTGTCGGCGCGGCTGTTGACGCGAGACGCGGCTGATGGATCGCACAGCATCGGTGTGCTGTATGCGTGGAACACGTTCGGGTGCATCCTTGGTTCGCTCGCCGCGGCCTTCATCCTCGCGGGCAGCCTGGGCACCAACGCCTCGATCCTCGTCTTGGGGTCCGCGGAGGCGGGAGTCGCGGGCGCGCTGATCATCGCCGGCGGCCAGGAGCTAGGCGCCCGGCGGCTGAGCTTGTCACTGATGACCGCCGCGGCCGTCGTCGTGCCTGTGGGCTTGGTGATCACCGCCTCACCGGTGCTGCTCACGGCCACCGAGCATCGCCTCGCCGCAGGCTCACTGCCCTTCTTCCACACCGAGGATCGCCTCTCCACAGTGGATGCCTTGGGCGGGCCACCCTACAAGCGTCGTCTGTTCGCCAGCGGCACGGCGATGACGACGCTCAGCGTCGACACCAAGCTGATGGCGTACGTGCCCAAGATCATGCGCCCCAACGCTTCCACGCTGCTCGACATCTGCTTCGGCATGGGCACGACGTTCCGCTCCGCGCTGCAGCTTGGGCTGCGCACCGACGCGGTCGACCTGTCCCCGTCGGTGCCGCAGCAGATGCCCGTGTTCTACGCCGACGCACAGCAGTACCTGCACAGCCCGCTGGCGCGCGTCATCACCACCGACGGACGCAACTACGTCAGGCTCACATCGCGACGCTACGACCTCATAACCGTCGACCCGCCGCCTCCCATCCAGGCGGCCGGCGCCGCGGTGCTCTACTCGCAGCAGTTCTACGCCGATGCGCACCACGCATTGCGCCCGGGTGGCCTGATGCTCCAGTGGCTGTACTTCGGCGTCGACCTGGACCAGTTCCGGGAGCATATGCGCACCTTCAGGTCCGTCTTCGCGAATGTGCTCGTGCTGTTCACGCCGCGGAGCGGCGGCGTCTATCTGCTGGGATCGGATGGCCCGATCGCCTGGACCGACGCGACTGTTTCCCAGATCCTCGGGACACCCAAGGCGGTCGCCGACATCGCCAACGCGCCCGACGCCGCGTACCTGCCGGCCGGGTCCTGGGCAGACCGTATCGAGCAGATGGTGTGGCTGAAGGACGCACAGGTCGATCGCTTTGTGGGGTCGGGGAGCATCATCACCGACGATCACCCGCTCACGGAGTACTACCTGTTGCACCAGCTCTTCGACGCCGGCCCGGCCGTCACCGAGGCGCGGCTACGGCGACTTGCGCCGCACTGAGGTTCGAATGTCGCACCCGCCCGATGTCTCCCGATTGACGCGTGATCTCGGTGATCCGATCGAGACCCGGCCACTGGGCACCGGCTGGAGCGTCGTTCGCACCAGTCCCACCGACGCGGTCGCGGTTGCTGTCGCGGATGCCGCGACGCAGAGGGGCGGCGACAGTGCTGCTCGGGTTGTCGCTGATAGCCCTGCACCAAGCCGGATTTTCGCAAGTCGTGCTGTTCGTCAACCGCGCCAACCAGCCCGCGCTCCGGCTGTACGAGCGCTTCGGGTTCGCTGAGAACGACCCTCATGCAGCGTCCCGGTAGCGAGGAAGAG
>JANWHI010000116.1 GCA_025450495.1 Candidatus Dormiibacter sp.
AGGACCGGCGCCGACCACGATCTCGGCGGCACCCGAGAGAATCACGAAGAAGTCGTAGGTGACATCGCCTTCGCGAAAGAGCAGCTCCCCTGCCGCGACGGTCCTTCGCGTGCCGAGCGCGCTCAGGACGGCGACGTCGGCTGCGTCCAGGGTGGGAAACGCGATCGCGTCGTCCGCCATGAACTGAGAATACCGTTCGCCCGCACCCCGCCCCTGGTCCGCGGTGACGATCTTCGCCATGATCCCGCGGACGCGCTCGGAGTCGGCGATCGCATCGATCTCGATGATCAGAGCTCGGCTGGCCGCTGCGCTACCCGAGCTCGCGGGAGGGGTTCACGGCCGTCTACCGACCGGCCGTCCCCTCCGACGAACGCCGCCCATAGCCCACGGCCGGCGACCCGGCAGGAACTTTCGCGGCAAGCGGTGCGTTATGGTGACGTCTCAAGGGAGGAGGTGGAGGTCTACTCGTGCCCAACGGTCCGGAGGGCGGCCGCAGACGCGCACCTGCACGCCTCGTTCTCGGCCTCGCCACCGCGGCCCTTGCAGGCGTCGCGGCGCCGCTGACCGCGCACGCCGGCTCGCCCGCCGTGACGCTGAACGTCGCGCTCGAATATTCGGCGTCCGGGGCTGTGTCCAGCTCGCAATGGACCCCATTGCAGGTGACGCTCACCAACAGCGGACCAGACTTCAGCGGCACCGTCGAGATCAGCATCAGCGGGTCGGGTGCAGGCAATGGGCAGCGGTGCTACAGCCTCGGCAAGGGGTCGTTCTGCGGTCCCGGTGTGGCGACATCGTCCTATCTCGACAGGATCCCTGTGCAGCTCGCTGCGGGGACGACCAAGCACTACGTGGTCGATGTGGCCGCCGGGAGTACTTCGCCGCGCGCGCGGCTGCTTGACGCCTCGGGCAATGTGGTCGACCAGACAGCCGTGGCATCAACATCCTCATTCAGCGGCACCGTTCAGGACGCGGTCGCGGTGGTCTCCGACGACCCGTCGACCCTCGACTCCGTCGCGGCGATTCGCCTCCCCGACGGCCAGCAGCCGGCGGTGGCACACATCGCTCCCGCCGCCCTACCCGAGACGGTCGGGCCGCTCGAGGGATTCCTGGCGGTGATCATCGACGACGCGACCACGGGGTCGCTCGACGCCGGACAGCGCAGCGCACTGGGCGCGTTTGTGAGCACCGGAGGCACGCTGGTCATCGCCGCGACCGACCGCTTTCAGGACACCACCAGTGGACTCCCTGCAGCGCTCGTTCCCGCGACGATGTCGGGGCTGAGTCAGATAGCGACACTCCCGACCACAACAGCGATTCTGGCAACGGCGGAGCCGCTGGTGCCCTTGCAGATCGGCCTCCTGCATCCTCGTGCCGGAGCCACGGTATCGCTGGCGGACGGCGGGACACCGATCGAGGTCGACAGCGCAGTGGACCAGGGTGATGTCACGGTCCTCGCCATCGACCCAGCCTCCGGGCAGGCGGCCACCTGGGTGGGGACACTCGCGCTCCTACGTCATGTCCTGGTCACCGCCGAGGAGCGCGCCGCGCCGGCGGCGAGCCCGGGAACACTCGCCGGCGACGGAAACCTCCTGGGCGAACTGCAGGACATCCCCGGGCTGTTCGTTCCCAGCGCGGCGGTGCTTGGAATCGTCATCGCCGTGTACGTGCTGCTGATCGCGCCTGTCACATTCGTGGTGCTCTGGCGCCGGCGCCACGCCGCGCTGGCGTGGGTGCTGGTGCCGGCGGTCGCGGTTGCCACGACCGCCGTGATGATGGTCACCGGACTCGGCACCGCGGGTCATGACGCGGCGCTGAACGTGGTTCGCATCGTGACGGTTGATCCCCAGACCGGTACCGCGCGCGTCCAGACGCTGGCGGCCCTCTTCTCGCAACACGGAGGATCGAGGCTGATCCAGCTGGGAGGGGCGGCCGATTCGACAGGACTGGCGGGGGTCCAGACGGGGTCGGGCGGCGTGGTCATCCTCCCCGGGCAGAACAGCGTGCTCGTCGAGGACGCGGGACCCGCGACCACGCAGGGCTTCAACTCCGAGGCGACCATCCCGTACTCGGCCGCGGTCGTCAAGACAACGCTCGCCGCGGCCAACATGAACGTCCAGGGGGCGGTCACCAACATGCTCGGCACCAGCATGCTGGCCACCGCGGTGCAGATCCCGGAGGCCGGATGGAGCAGCAGCGGGCCCCTGGCCGTGGGAGCGTCGGCATCGATCAATCACGCCATCAACCTGTCGACCGGCGGCCCGAACTGCATCGGATGTGGATCGGGCGGCACGGTATACGGAGCGAGTCCCTCGGTGCGCGCCGGCGAGATCGTCGCTGCCATCGAGGATGGCGCGTATGGCGGTTTTTATGGTGGCGGATTCCCGGTTCCCGTACTCCCAGGCTTCGCCTCGGGCACGCTCGGGAGTGCACAGGCGCAGGGCGAGGGGGTCTTCATCGGAGTCGTGCAGGGGCCGCTTCCCGGGCTGTCGCCGATTGACGCCGGCGGCACACCCGTGACCGAGATGGACGCGATCGTTGTGCCGTTCCACGTCGCGCGCGCAGCCGGGGACACCACCACCGAGCTGGCGAGCCTGTTCGATGTCACCGGCGCCACCGCCAGCACCTCCGCGATCCTCGGCGACGTGGTCCTCAGCGGCTCCCAGACCGCCGTGTACCGCACGCCGGTTGGCAGCGGGGCGTACGCCGCGCTGAATGTTGCCGAGATCGCCTCGACTTCGGCGACAGGGTGCTTTGGCCCTCCGGGAGCCTGCCCCGGCTCGACGATAACCCCTGGTGCGATCACGGTTTCCGTGTTCGACGCAACCACCGCCACGTGGATCCCGCTCGACACCCACGCGGTGACGTCGGGCGTGGTCGCGACTGTTGACGCGCCCTCGCAGTACCTGCTTCCCGACGGATCCATACTGCTGCGTATGACGGCACATTCCGGCGGAATCACGCTCGCGCCGCCGCAGGTGACGCCCGTCGCCGGGGCCACTTCGTGATCACCGGCACGCATCTTGGCAGGGCGTTCGGGGAACGGATGGCGCTTTCCGACTGCTCGTTCCAGGTCGACACCGGAACGGTGTTCGGCCTGGTCGGACCGAACGGCGCGGGCAAGACGACAACCCTTCGCATCCTCGCGGGCCTGCTCCAGCCAACATCGGGTACGGCGTCGGTTGACGGCGTCGACGTCCTCACCCATCCGCAGGAGGTGCGCGAGCGCGTCGGTTGGATGCCCGACTTCTTTGGTGTCTACGACCGCATGACCGCACGTGAGTACCTCACGTTCTACGCGTCCTGCTATCGCATTCCGCGCTCCCGAGTCGGCCGTCTGGCCGCCGACCTCATGGACCTGGTGGGGCTGCCGGATCGGCTGGACACACCGGTCGAGGCGCTGTCCCGCGGGATGAAGCAGCGGCTCTGTCTGGCGCGCGCCCTGATCCCCGATCCGCCGGTGTTGCTCCTCGATGAGCCGGCGTCGGGACTCGACCCACGTGCACGAGTGGAACTGCGTGAGCTGGTGCACGAGCTGCGCACCATGGGCAAGACCATGGTGGTGAGCAGCCACATCCTTCCCGAGCTCGCCGAGATGTGCACGTCGTTCGGGTTCATCGACGACGGCCGGATGGTGGCGTCGGGAACGCTCGAGGAGCTCACCGGCGGCCGCGACCGCAGCACGCTCCGCGTCAACGTCGCCGGCGATGTGAGCGCGGCTGCGGCGGCCTTGCGGGGCGTCAAGGCGATGATCGCCGTCCGACCCGGCGATGGCTCGATCGAGGTGGACGTGCATGGCGGGTCGGAGGCGACCTCCGCAGTGCTACAGGCCCTGCTGGCCGCCGGGGTGACCGTCAGCGCCGTCAACCCGGTGGGATCAAGCCTCGAGGACGTCTTCCTGCGGGTGACGGGTCAGACGCTGGAGCAGAGCGCGTGACAGCCATCGCGTCGTTTTTCTGGAATCCGATCGTGGCCCGCGAGGCGCGAACCCGGATGCGCAGCAAGCGTGCGGCGTTCATCCTCTTTTGCTGGCTTGCGGCGCTGGGCGTGGTGACAGTCCTCGCCTACCGGTCTGCCGCGGACCAGTCGGGCTCGGTGGCAGCACTGGCACACTCGGGCGTGACCGTGTTCGCAGCCCTGGTTGCGATCACCGTCGCTCTGATGATGCTGCTCGTGCCGGGCCTGGTCGGGGGATCGATCGCAGGCGAGCGCGAGCGCCAGACGCTCGACCTGCTCCTCTCCACTCGTGTGCGGCCGTGGCGCGTGGTCATCGGCAAGCTCGGCGCTTCGCTGGCGTTCATGGGCTTCCTGCTCGTCGCCTCGCTGCCCATCCTCTCCGTGGTCGCGTTGCTCGGCGGCATCGCCTGGGGGGACATCCTCATCGTCGCCGGGTTGAGCGCACTGACGGCCGTCACGGTCGGCTCGATGTCGATCCTCTTCTCCGCGATCAGCAAGGGCCCGACCGGCGCCATCGTGTGCTCGTACGTCGCCACGTTCATCCTGCTGGTCGGACCGCTCCTGCTCGGCTCGTACCTGCTTGCGCAGGGATATGGGTCCAGCGTCAGCTCCCCGCCCAGCATCGGCAGCGGGTCCAATACCGGCATCGGAACCGGCGGTCTGATCGTCTCTCCGTCCGTCTACGCGCCGCCCAACCAGGTGCCGCAGCTGCTCATGGCTCTGAGCCCCGGTATGGCGATCGGCGGTGAGGTGGCATCGATCTCGGGCCAGAGTTGCTCAACGGGCGGCGGCATCTTCAGCCGCGTCAACGGCAGCTTCAGCAGCAACGGTTCTTCGTACACAGTCACGCAGTACCCGGGCTCAAACTGCGGCGGGGTCAGCTACGACCGCATCAATTCGGGGCTGCTCAACGGCTGGCATTTCTGGCAGCTGTTCACGGTGTTCGCCGTTGCGCTTTCCGCTGTTTGTATCGTCCTCGCGATCGTGGCGCTCCGCGGCAGAGTGCCGTGGCCGCGGCGCGCGCCGACGGAGCCGGCATGACCGAGTCGCAGCACGATCTGAGTCTTTCGTTGCGACCGCTGCTTCGCCGTGCGCGCGCGGAAGCCGCAGCGAAGTGGTTGCTCCTGTTCGCGACGGGAGCAGCGGTTTGGGCCTGCGCCGTGCTGGCCGCCGGGCGCGTGTGGACGCTGCCCGTCGCCGCGTTGATCATCGCCGGCAGCGCCGCCCTGCTGGCGGCCGGCATCGTTATGGCCATCGTGCGCCGGCCTTCGCCGCTCATCGCGGCGCGCACCGCGGACCGTCGCCTGGTCCTCGCCGAGCGGCTTGCTACAGCAGTCG
>JANWHI010000117.1 GCA_025450495.1 Candidatus Dormiibacter sp.
CTTCTTGGCCACGACCACGTCCTGGTACACGAACGACTGGAGGTTCCGTCCCGACCAGCTCCCCAGCCGCCACGGAGGGACAACCGAGAGGGAGTGAGCGCCGTGCAGCGCGGTGATGACGTCTGGGGAGAAGCCGATGCCGAGGTTCGGATTGCCGGGATCGCACAGGTAGGCACCTTCACCCTGGCTCACGTAGGAGCGGTCGGCGCGACCTGCCTGCATGGCCTGCGCCGCGAACTCATCGACCACGAAGAAGGTGTTCACACACATCCCGCCCGCACGCAGGATGCGCGATGTTTCGGATAGGTAATGGTCGGTGATGGCACGGCTGAGGTGCGTGTACACCGATACCGAGAACGCGAGATCGAAACTGGCGTCCGTATATGGGAAGACGAATTCCTCACCTCGCAGCGGCGCCCGGCCCCTGACGTTGACATAGCCAACGGGGGCATGGTCGAAGCAAAAGTTGTCAAACGATCGATACGCGCGCCGACACCAGGTGACCGCCTGGGGATCGACGTCGAATCCACGGTAGCGCCCAGTCGGTGACAAAAGCGTCGTCAAAGCCCGCGCCACACGCCCGATGCCGCATCCGATATCGAGCACCCTGTCATCCGGCTTGAGATCGGCGTACGCAATGAGCATGTCCGCAATGCGCTGCCCGGAAGCCATGAACTCGGCCGCGTACGCACCTCGGCGCGGGATCAGGCCGATGTTGGGATTGATCGCGCGCGGTGGAACGAGCGGATCGGCAGTGCGCAGCGCACGATCGAGGCCGTCGTAAGTGGCATGAAGGACCTGCCGAAGCGTGCGACTCGCGGCGCGTTTCAGCAGCGTGGATGGTGCCACCTTCAGCGTTGGTGCTGGCGCCGTGGGCACGCCGGCTACGGCCCGCCGCGCAGCAGCGAGCGAGCAATCACCAGGCGCTGGATCTGGTTGGTTCCCTCGTAGATCTGGGTGATCTTGGCGTCGCGCATCATCCGCTCGACCGGGTACTCGTTCACGTATCCGTAGCCACCGAGAACCTGGACGGCGTCGGTGGTCACCCTCATCGCCGCATCGCTGGCAACCAGCTTGGCCAGTGACGCGAAGTGGGTCACGTCGCGCGATCCCTCGTCGATCAACTGGGATGCCTGGTAGACCAGCGCGCGTGCCGCGGCGGTCTGGGTCTCCATGTCGGCAATCATGAACTGGATCGCCTGGAACTCCGCGATCGCCTGGCCGAACTGCTTGCGCTCCTTGGCGTAGGAAACCGCATAGTCGAGCGCGCCCTGGGCGATGCCGAGCGCCTGCGCGGCGACGCCGGGGCGCGAGCGGTCAAGCACCCGCATGGCGAGGGAGAACCCGCTGCCCTCGTCGCCGAGCCGGTTGGCGGCGGGGACGACCACCTCGTCGAAGTGCAGCTCGGCGGTGTTGCTGCCGCGGATGCCGAGCTTGCCGTGAATCTCCGTCGCGGTGAACCCGGCGAGCTCCCGAGCGCTGTCGAGGACGAACGCGCTGACGCCGCCCGGTCCGGCATTGGGATCGGTCTTGGCGAACACCACGATGGTGTCGGCGACGCCGCCGTCGGTGATCCAGATCTTGCTGCCGGTGATGACGTAGTCGTCGCCCTGGCGCGTGGCCCTGGTCTCCATCCCGCCCGGATCGCTGCCGGCGCCGGGCTCGGTGAGGGCATACGCGGCGAGCTTTCTGCCACTGGCGAGATCGGGGAGAAAGCGCTGTTTCTGCTCGGCGCTGCCGCCCAGCATGATCGGATAGCCACCGAGGGCTTGGACGGCGAGGATGAGCGCGCTGCTGGCGCAGGCTTTGGCCACCTCCTCGATGGCGACGTTGAGCGTGAGCGCACTGCCAGAGAGCCCGCCGTACTCCGGGGGGACGGGCAGCGAGAAGATGTCGTGCGAGCGGAACAGGTCGACAACGTCCCAGGGGAACTCGGCGGTGGCGTCGATCTCCCGTGCGCGCGGGGCAATGCGCTCGCGCGCCAGCTCGCGCACCGACTGGCGGATCAGCAACTGTTCCTCGTTGAGGGCAAGGTCCACGCGGCGTGCTCCAGGGCCGCCCGTGAGCGGCGCGAACTCGACGCGGCCGATTATGCGCGGCGGGGCGCGGTGTCAGTGGCGGGGCCGCCGCCGCGTGGTGGCGCCGGGTCGCTCAGCAGGGCACGCGCGATCACCATTCGCTGTACTTGGTTGGTGCCCTCGTAGATCTGTGATGCCTTGGCATCGCGCAACCTCACCGCCGCCGGATGGTCGGCGCGCGCCGAGTCAGGTGCGCAGAGGTCCACTGCCGCGTGTGCCGCCGCAACGCAGGTGTCGGTTGCGTAGAGCTTGGCAATCGCAGCATCTCGTGTCATCGTGAGGTTGGCGTCAGCAAGGCGAGCGGCGTGGGCGGTCAGCAACCGCGAGGCGGTGGTACGCGCGTGTATGTCTGCCAGGAGCGTCTCGTCGGTCGCGGTCTGGGTCACCCGAGAGCAGGCAACGATGGTGTCGATGCATCCCTGCGCGATGCCGACAGCCTGGGCACTGATGCCGACGCGGCCGCTGTCAAGCGCCGCCATCGCAACTCCGAAACCGCTTCCTTCCTCTCCGAGTCGGTTGGCAGCGGCCACAGGGACTCCGTCGAGGACGACCTCGCCGGTCCACGAGCCGGCGAGTCCCATCTTGTGGAGTGGTGCTCCGAAGCGCAGGCCAGGGCTGTCGGCATCGACGATGAATGCGGTGATGCCGCGCGCGCCCGGTCCGGTGCGGGCCATGACCATGTACAGGCCTGCGGCCCCGCAGTTGGTGATGAATGCCTTGCTGCCCGTGAGACGGTACCCGTCACCGTCGCGCTCGGCTCGCGTCACCAGCGCCGCAGCATCGCTGCCGCTGTCCGGTTCGGTCAGCGCAAACGCGGTGGTGCACCGGCCGGACGCGAGGATCGGGAGGTAGCGCCGCCGCTGCTCAGGGTTGCCGAACAGGAGCAGCGGTTCGCTGCCGACGCTCAGGTGCACGTCGAGGATGACCGCGGTGCTGGCGCAGACCCGTGCCACCGCCTCGATGAAACGGGCGAGTTGGAGGTGACTCGCACCAGCGCCTCCGTACTGCGGTGGCACAAGAAGACCGGCGATGCCGCGCTCGCCGGCAACCCTGACCAGCTCGTCGGGAGCCGGCCCCTGGCCGGCGGCCATCGCCGCGGCCTGCGGGCGCACCACATCGCCGACGTAGGCGGCGGTGACCCGGTCGATCGACTCGTCGAGCGCGAAGGCCGGAGCCTCAACCGACACGGACGAGCGTCGCCTCGCCCTGGGCCATGCCGCTGCAGATGCCGGCAGCTCCGTAGCCTCCACCCCGCCGGCGCAGCTCGTACAGAAGGGTCATGAGGATGCGCGCCCCGGAGGCTCCGATTGGGTGGCCCACCGCGATCGCACCGCCATTGACGTTGACGCGGTCCGGATCCACCTCGAGCATGCGGGTGCTGGTGATCGCCACGGCGGCGAACGCTTCGTTGATCTCGACAAGGTCGAGGCGCCCGGCATCGACCTCACCGTGCGTGCGTGCCAGCGCCTTCTCGACAGCCATGGCCGGAACTGTGGCGAGGTATGGATGATCGGCGGCCGATTCCGCGTATGTCACCCACGTGCCCAGCGGCACGAGCCCCGCGGCGCGGGCGCGCTCGGCGCTCATCATCAGGACCGCGCTGGCCCCATCGTTGATCCCCGGAGCGTTGCCGGCCGTGACGGTGCTGCGCGCGCCGAAGGCGCTCGGCAGCGAGGCGAGCTTCTCGAGCGTCGAATCCGGACGTGGCTGCTCGTCCTGGGTGATGGCGCCACCCCTCACGGGGACGGGCACGACCTCCTCCGCGAAGTGACCGGCGGCGAGCGCTGCAGCGTAGCGCCGCTGTGAGCGCAGCGCCCACGCATCCTGCTCCTCACGGGTCACGCCGAGCTCGGCCGCGACATCGCTGCCGTGCACACCCATCAGCACGCCGTCGGCGGGGCAGCAGAGCCCATCGCGGTAGATGCTGTCCACCACTGCCCGATCGCCGAGGCGCGCGCCGAACCGCTGGTCCTGGAGGAGGTAGGGCGCCCGCGACATGGCCTCCATGCCTCCGGCCACCACGACATCAGCCTCGCCGGCGCTGATCAGCAGCGCACCAAGGTTGACCGCCTTCAGCGCGCTGGCACACACCTTGTTGACGGTGAAGGACGAGACCGACGCCGGCAGCCCCGCCGCCAGGCCTGCCTGCCGGGAGGGCACCTGCCCCTGACCCGCGGCAAGAACGGTGCCCATGATCAACTGGTCGACGTCGCCACCGGCCGTGCCGGTGCGCTCGAGCACCTCGCGGATGACATGCGCGCCCAGGTCCGTAGCAGCGAGGCCGCAGAGGCCGCCGCCGAGCTTGCCAAACGGGGTCCGCGCCGCCGCGACGATGAGCACCTCGTTCATGGCTCCGATGCTACGCCGCCTGGCGCCGCACTGTTTCAGTCTCGGACGGGAAGAAGGTCCTCGAGGAGGTGGCGGGCGATGAGGATTCGCTGGACTTCGCTGGTCCCCTCGCCGATCTCGTTGACCTTGACGTCGCGGTAGTACCTGGCCACGGGGGACTCCTCCATGAAGCCGTAGCCACCATGGATCTGCACCGCCTGGTTGGCGCAGGCGGTGGCGACCTCCGAGGCGTGCAGCTTGGCCATCGACGCGTAGGGCGCCGCGCTCCCGCCGGCGTCGATCGCGGTGGCGGCGCGCCAGGTCATCAGGCGCGAGAGCTCGATCTGCGTGGCCATATCGGCCAGCTTGAATTGGGTCGCCTGGAAGCGCGCGATCGGCTGGCCGAACTGGTGGCGCTGGGCGCTGTACGACAGGCAGGCATCGAGGCAGGCCTGAGCGACACCGACCGACAGGGCGGCAATGGCGACCCGACCGCCCTCCAGTATCTGCAGAAACTGGCGATAACCCCCCCCCTCGGCGCCGATCAGATTGGCGACGGGCACGTGACAGTCGTCGAAGAGCAGTTCCCTCGTGTCACTGGCGTGCCAGCCGAGCTTGCGGTACTTGGGCGCCTGCTCGTAGCCGGGCGCTCCGCGTTCGACCGCGATCGCACTGATCTGCCTGGTGCCATTCTCCTGGCCCGTGATTGCGGTGACCGTCACGCCGGCGCTGATGTCGGTGCCTGCGTTGGTGATGAATACCTTGCGGCCATTGATCACCCACTCATCGCCGCTGCGATCGGCGCGGGTCTGGGTGCCGCCGGCGTCCGAACCGGCCTCGGGCTCGGTGAGGCCGAACGCCCAGAGCTTCTCGCCGGAGAGCAGCGCAGGCAGCCAACGCTGCTTCTGCTCGGCAGTGCCGAAGCTGACGATCGGGCTGATGCCCAGCGATACCGCGGCCTCGAGCGTGATCGCGACCGACGCGTCGGCGCGCGCGATCTCCTCGAGGGCCAGGCAGTAGGAGAGAAAGTCGCCGCCCGCGCCACCGTCGCTCTCCGCAAACGGCAGCGCGAACAGGCCGAGCCGCGCCATGCCCGCCACCAGGTCGTACGGAAAGTCGCCGGAAACGTCGTATGCGGCCGCGCGTGGAACGATTTCGTCCTGGGCGAACGCCCGCACAGTGTTGCGGATCTGGCGCTGTTCGTCGCTGAGGTCGAAGTTCACGGCCGTGGCAACGGTAGCGCGCCGAGCCTGTCTGCCACCAGCCGCACCACATCCTCGATCGTGTCGGCGATCGCAGCTCCTGCCGCGGTCAACGCGTCGATCTTGCTCTGTGCGGTTCCGGTGTTCCCGCTGATGATCGCGCCCGCATGGCCCATGCGCTTACCGGGTGGCGCGGTCCGGCCACTGATGAACGCCACCACCGGCTTCTCGAAGCCGGACGAGCGGATGAACTCTGCTGCCTGCTCCTCGTCGCTGCCGCCGATCTCTCCGATCATCACCACGGCGCGGGTCTCGGGGTCGCGCCCGAACAGCGCGAGCACATCGATGAATGACATACCAAGGACGGGGTCACCACCGATGCCGACCGAGGTGGTCTGGCCCATCCCTCCCTGGCCCAGGCCCTGGATCACCTCGTACGTCAGCGTGCCGCTGCGGCCGACGATGCCGACCGGCCCAGAGGTGTTGATGTGGTTGGGGATGATGCCAACCTTGCACTGACCGGGTGTGACCAGTCCTGGGCAGTTGGGGCCGAGCAGGCGGCTGCCGGAGCGCTCGACGAACGCACGCGCGCGGATCATGTCGTGCACCGCGATCCCCTCGGTGATGCAGACGGTCAGCGGGATTCCGGATGCAGCCGACTCCATGATCGCGTCCGCGGCGAAGGGCGGTGGGACGAAGATGCCGCTGACGTTGGCAGCGGTCGCGGCCACCGCTTGCGCGACGGTGTCGAAGATGGGCACACCGTTGGCGTCCTGGCCACCCTTGCCCGGCGACACGCCGGCGACCACGTTGGTTCCGTAGGCACGCATCTGCTCGGTGTGGAACGCGCCCTCACGCCCGGTGATCCCCTGGATCAGCACCCGGCTGGTGCCGTCGACCAGCACGCTCACGGCGCCTGCCCGGTCAGGGCGACGATCTTCTTGGCGGCCTCTGTGGCGCTCACCGCCGGGGTGATGCCCGCGTCGCTGAGCAACGCCCGCCCTTCCTCCTCGCGCGTGCCCGTCATGCGCACCACCAACGGCTTGGTGATCTTCAGCTCGTCGCGCGCCGCGATGACGCCGCGGGCAACCTCGTCACCTCGAGTGATGCCGCCGAAGATGTTGATGAACACGCCGCGCACCTTGGGATCGAGCAACACCATCTCCAGAGCGTTGCGCACCTTCTCCGCGCTTGCGCCGCCGCCCACGTCGAGGAAGTCGGCGGGCTCCCCGCCCTGCTGTTTGACGAGGTCGAGCGTGTTCATCACGAGGCCGGCCCCGTTGCCGATCACGCCGATGTCGCCGTTGAGATGCACGTAGGTGAGCCCGCGGCGTGCCGCCTCCACCTCGAAGGGGTCATCGCCCGTGCCGCCGTCGTCACCGGTGGCATCGCCGGCCAGTTCGCTGGCGAGGTCGGTGTGACGGTAGTGAGCGTTCTCGTCGATCTCCAGCTTGCCGTCGGCTGCCGTGAACCGGCCGTCCGGGGAGAGCACCAGTGGGTTGATCTCGCAGGTCAGCGCGTCGAGCCGCACGGTCAGCGAGTAGAGCTTCTGAGTGAGCCCGACCAGTTGCGCCGCTAGCTTGGCTGCGCCGTCCCGCAACTGCGGTGCATGACGGAGGGCGTCGAAAACCATCTGGCGGATTTCGAAAGGCTGCGGGCCCATGAATGGATCGGGCCACAAGGTGGCGATCTTCTCCGGCGCATCCTCGGCCACCTGTTCGATCTCCATGCCGCCTGCAGCCGAGAAGATGATCGCCATGCGCCGGCGGTCGCGGTCCAGCGTGACGCCGAGGTAGAGCTCACTGCCGATCGCGAGGGCCGTCTCGCACCACACGCTCCGGACGGGATAGCCGCGGATGTCCATGGCGAGGATGCGCGTCGCCTCACGCTCGGCCTCTGCGGGCGTGTCAACCACCGCGATGCCACCGGCCTTGCCGCGGCCGCCGATCGGCACCTGCGCCTTGATGGCGACCCGACCCAGCTCCGCGGCGGCGGCGGCGGCCTCCGACGGGGTTCGCGCCAGCCGACCATCGGGGATGGGGATGCCGGCCGCCGCGAACTGCTGCTTGGCCTGGTATTCAAGGAGTTTCAAAGGTGTCTGACCTCGTGCAGTGTGAGCAACGGCGGGTCAGTCTAGTCTCGCGATCCAGACACCCGGGGTGGACTCCGTCCGAAACGGGCCGCCGCTGGTAGGCTCGCGCCATGCCCGAGCCTGCGGCCCCCGAGGTGCCCGCCGCGACCGTGGCTGCGCCGGTTGTCATGGTCCGCCCCGCCGTCTCGGTCCGCACTCTGGTGGTGGCCGCATTGATCGTCATCGCCATCCTCGGGCTGCTGACGCTGGTGGCGTCGGTCGTCAGCCTCCTGCTGATCATCCTCGTGGCCATCGTTTTCGCCGAAGGCGTGCGGCCACTGGTCAATCGTCTCCACGGTGAGATGAGGCTACCCCGGCCGGCGGCGATCGCCGTCGTGTACGTCGGGCTGATCGCCGTGCTCGTCCTGCTGGTCACGCTGTTCGTACAACCCATCGTCGACGAAGCGAAGTCGCTGGCGCAGAACCTGCCTAGCTACCAATCGAGGATCCAATCGACGATCACGTCCTGGCAGCAGCAGCTCAATCTCGGTGGCACCGGGACCCCCAACGTCGGCAACGCTCTCGCCGGCAGCCTCGACACCGCCAAGAACATCCTGCTGACCATCGGCGGCTACATCGTCAGCGTGCTCGTCAACCTTGTGCTGGTGCTGGTGATCGGCTTCCTCTGGCTGGTCACCGCCGATCGACTCAAGGCGTTCGTCGTCGACCTGCTGCCGACTCACCACCAGGCGCTCGCCGCCGACGTGTTCCGCGAGATGGGGCTGCGCATGGGCGGATTCCTGCGGGCGACGGCCATCAACATGGTGGTCGTCGGGGTGCTGACCGGCGTGGCCACCACCGTGATCGGCCTGCCCAGCCCGGTCCTGCTGGGAATCTTCGCCGGCCTCACCGCGGCGATCCCGCTGGTCGGGCCGTTCCTCGGCATCGTCCCTCCGCTGCTGCTCGCCCTCACCATCGGCCCCGGCCACGCGGTGCTCGTGCTCGTCGTCCTCCTGATCATCCAGCTGCTCGACGCCAACCTGGTGGTTCCCATGGTCATGAACCGGGTGGTGTCGCTCCCAGCTCTCGCAGTGGTGATGTCGCTGCTCATCGGCGGTGCGCTCGAGGGACTCATCGGGGCGCTGCTCGCCGTCCCCGTGGCGTCCGCTCTGCAGGTCCTGCTGCTGCGCGTCGTCGTTCCCTATATCCACCATGTGCAGGGACGCAACACGGAGGCATTCGCGCGCGCCTATACGCCCCTGTCGCCCGCCCACGGTGCCGGTCCGAGCCAGGGCGGCCGGCGAGAGCAACCCCGCTGACGGCATGACCGAGCCAGCCGCGCCGCGTCCGGCACGCCTGCAATCGGCAGTTGCGTTGCGTGCCCTGGCGACGGTGTTCGTCGTGGTCATCCACACCACGCACTGGCCGCCCCGTGCCTCACTGTTCGATGGCCTCGACACGCTCAGCCGCTTCGCGGTGCCCGCGTTCATGCTCCTCACCGGCGTGCTGCTCAGCTACCAGTACGGGGGCAGGCAGCTATCCACCAGCGACTTCCTGCGCCGCCGCTTCTCACGCAGCCTCGTCCCCTGGCTGGCATGGGCCCCGGTCTACGCGGTGTTCGGATGGTTCTTCAGCACCGACCCGCAGCACAGCGTCACTGGCGTCGTCAACTTCCTGATCTACGGCGCCGGCCACCTCTGGTTCCTGCTGCTCATCCCCCAGATGTACCTGGTCTACCTGGTGTGGCCGCGTCGCCACCTGTGGTGGTGGGCCGCCGGCGCGCTGGCATTGCAGACGGCCCTGTGCGTCTATCGCCTCTACGGTCCGATGCCGACCGGCGTCGACCAGCTCTTTCTCTGGCACGGCTTTCAGCTCCTCGCCTTCTGGATCGGCTACTTCGCGGTCGGCGTGGCCGCCGGCCGCACCCTGCTGGGTCGGGGCGAGCCGTCCCAGCTGCACTGGTTGCCGGTGGTCGGCGCCGCTGCGGTGGTGGCGATCAGCGGCTGGCTGATGATCGCGGTGAGCTATGGCGGCGCCCCGCACGGCGATTTCCAGGTCGGCACAGGGGCGTTCCTGCTGCCCCAGGAGCCGCTCTTCGTCCTGGCCATCGCCGTGCTGGTGTGGCTGGTGGGCGGCCCACTGCTGTCGGTCGGCGGACCGATTGCCCGCGGGATCGCCGTGCTGAGCGACAACTCGCTGGGCATCTACATTCTCCACCCGATCGTGGTGTTCGCCATCGGGCGGCAGATATCAGGGCTGCTCAACCCCGGGCTGCCGCTGTCGTTCGTCGGTTTCCTGGTGCTCACCCTGGGAGGCCTGGTGGCGGCAACGCTGGCGTCGCTGCTTCTGCGGGCAACACCCCTGGCCGTCAGCCTCGGGGTATCGCGGCGGCCGCCATCCCGACCGGGGGCAAGAGCCGCCTCGCCGCGTTCCGCGGCTGGATGAGGCGCGAGAGTTGCAGCGTCCGGCCCCGGTGAATCTGCTTCGCACAGCCGCGTGACACGTCGGCTACAGGGGCGGCGAACGCGGCCCCGGCGGCGCGTTCCTCGCCCACAGTCGTCGTGATGAGGGCTCTGGCCGCGCCTCGAACATCAGCGGTCAGGCTTCTGCGCACGGCTGCGCCGTCAGGCTGGTGGGGCTCGGTCCGCTTCGGAATCGTCTCCGTGCTCGCCTTTCGGGTGGCCGCCGAGGCGATGATCCTGCTCGGCCTGTACGGCACGTCCGCCCTGCGCACGATCATCGCGGACCCCGCCGCCATGGCACGCCCGTGGGACAAGTGGGACGCCCAGTGGCAGCTCGCCATCGCCCAGTCCGGCTTTCGCACCTGGGCGCAGATCGGCCAGGGGACCCACGTCCTCAGCAGCGCCGCCTTCCAGCCCCTTCTGCCCGGGGTCATGCACGTCACTGCGCTGGCCACAGGCAGCAGCGTCCTGGTGGCGGGACTGATGGTGGTGACGCTGGCGCTGGCGCTCGCCGCCATCGGGCTGCACAGGCTCGTCGAGATCGACTTCGGCGCCCGCGCCGCCGGTCTCTCGGTGGGTCTGCTGCTCATCTTCCCGGCCGCCGTCTTCCTCGGCGCCCCGTACGCCGAGCCGGTGGTGATCGCCGAGGTTGTCTGGGCCTTCCTGGCGATGCGCTCAGGCCGGCCGCTGCTGGCAGGGGTGCTGGTCGGGCTCGCCACGCTGACCAAGCTGTACGCGATCGTTCTCGTGGTCCCGCTTGCCGTCGAGGCTCTGGCGGTGTCCGCACCTGCGGCCAGGGCGCGGCTGGGGGTGCTCGCCAGGCTCGCGGTCGGCCCCGCGCTCGGCGCCACAGGGCTGGCGCTGTTCTACTGGATGGTCTTCGGGGATGCCCTGCGCTTCCTCGGAGCGCAGCAGGATTGGGTGGGCCGCCACTTCGCGGCGCCCTGGGTGGCCCTCGGGAACGCGATCAACCCCATGCCCACCCTGGGGATCAACGACGCTGCGAGCATTCTCGACATCGCGTGCGTCATCGTCCTGGTGGCGGCGACCGTGTACGCGTGGCGGCGGCTGCGGCGCTCCTACGCGGTGCTGCTCGTGGTGCAGCTGGCGGTATTCACCTCGACGACCTCCCTGGTCGGCACCTCGCGCTGGACCCTCGACGCCTTCCCCCTGTTCATCGCAGGCGGTGTGTTCGCTGCCGAGCGCCGCTGGGCGAAGCTGTCCCTGGTCGCGTTGTCGCTGCCCGCCGCCGGGGTCTTCGCCTGGATCTACTCGCACGGGGGCTGGGCGGGCTGACGCGGTGCTGACGGCCGGTTGCCGTGTTGCGTCGGCGCCAAGTTGTCACAGCCAGGAGATCGGCCGGTGCCTCCCGGCCGGGATACGATCGCTCGCGTGACCGTCCTTGTGCCCTCCCAGGGCACCGACCGGCGGGAGTCGGAGCGGACGCGAAGAGGTGGCCGGCCGAGACTGGCACTTGGCATCCTCGCGGTGCTGGTGCTCTGCTTCGCGGCGTTCTCAGCCTCGCGCATGTTCCCACCGCAGTCCTACGGCCTCGCCGACGACTGGCGTGTCTTCTACGCGGCCGCGACCGTCGTCGGGCACGGCGGCAGCCCCTACGACCCGGCCCTCATCCATCCCGCCGAGCAGGCGGCCGATCGCTACGCGGTCGTGCAGCCTTCGCTCGATGACTTCGCCAACCTGCCGGTCGTTGCCTGGCTGCTCCAGCCCCTGACCGCGTTGCCGTTCTGGACGAGCTACGTGCTCGCGGCGGCCCTGGGGATGATCGCTGCCGCCATTGCACTGCTCGCCTGGCTGCGTCGCTGGGGCTGGCGCGGCTCCGCGCCGTGGGCGGTGCTCGCCATGCTGTCCTGGCCGGCGCTGCTCGGGGTCTACAGTGGCCAGTTCGACCTCCTCCTGCTTGCCCTGGCCATCTCCGCGATGGCCCTGTCCATGCGCCGCCACCCTGGTCTGGCGGGCGCGGTCTGCACCAGTGCGGCGCTGATCAAACCGCACATCCTCTGGCCGCTCCCGCTGCTGCTTGCGGTCTCTCAGCTCCCCGACCGCCGCGACGCAGCGCGATGCGCCGCAGCGGCGGTGGCGACGGCGACGGCAGTGATCGCCGGGGGCGAGATCCTCATGCCCGGGTCGACAGCGCGATTCCTTTCCCACCTCTTTGCTTTCGGCGGGCGGATCTCGTCAGTGCAGCCCGACCTCTCCGGGCTGCCCGGGATGTTCGCGCACCTCCCGGGCGGTGGTGTCGTTGCCGCCGCCGTGACAGCGCTCGGCGGTCTGGCCACCCTCGGGTTTGTGGGCTACTGGGCGCTGAACCGCACAGCCCTCGCCCTGGCGCCGGACACCCGCACCGCGCTCGGGGTATGCGCGGGCCTGGCGCTGTGGTTGGTGGCAACCCCGTATGCCCACCCCAACGACGACGTCCTGCTCTTCCCGATGCTCGCACTGGTCGTCGGCGCCGATGCGGTGCATCTACGCCAGCGCCACCTGGTGTGGGCACTCGCGGGCGCCGCTGTGCTGATCACTGCATTCGTGCTGTCGCCGGTTGCCGGCAGCGTGCTCACGCTGGCCGCCGCAGCCGCTCTGTGGCGCCGGTGGGACAGCATCGGCCGCGGCGGGGTCGCTGCTGCTGCGCTGGTCGCGATCGCCATCCTGCCCATGGCCTGGCCGTTCCATGTGTTGGTTGCGTCTCTGACGCCGTTGGCGGTGTTGCTCATCGCCGTCGCCGGGATGTCCCTGGTTCACCGCACGCTCCAACCCGCCAGCGCAGGCGACTTCACGTCGCCGGGGCTGACACCACTGTGGGGGGTGCCCGAGGGGGGAACCCCCCAGCTCGTTTAGAGTGGAATGGTCCCGTGCTTACGCGGCGGCAGGGTGACCTGCTTGCCCATGGTCATGTGCAGAGCCTTGATGAGGGCGGCCCGAGTGTGCTTGGGCTCGATGACGTCGTCGATGTACCCGCGCTCGGCCGCGTAGTACGGGTTGGCGAACTGCTCGCGGTACTCGTTGATGAGCTCATTGGTGCGCGAAACGGGGTCGTCGGAGGCGGCGATCTCGCGCTTGAAGATGATGTTGACGGCCCCCTGCGGGCCCATCACCGCGATCTCCGCGGTCGGCCAGGCGACGTTGTAGTCGGCGCGGATGTGTTTGCTGCACATGACGTCGTAGGCGCCTCCGTAGGCCTTGCGGGTGATCACGGTCAGCTTCGGCACCGTCGCCTCGCAGTACGCGTACAGCAGCTTGGCGCCGTGGCGGATGATCCCGCCGTACTCCTGGTCGGTGCCGGGTAGGAATCCCGGCACGTCGACGAAGGTGACCAGAGGCACGTTGAACGCGTCACAGAAGCGCACGAAGCGCGCCGCCTTGATCGATGCCTCGATGTCGAGTGCCCCGGCCAGGACCCGCGGCTGATTGCCGACCACGCCGACGGAGTGCCCGTCGAGTCGGCCGAATCCGCAGATGATGTTCTGCGCGTGGTACGGCATGACCTCGAGGAACGTGCCGTCGTCGACTACGCGGCTGACCACGGCGCGCATATCGTATGGCTGGTTGGGGTTGTCCGGGATGATCGATTGGAGCTCGGCATCGGCACGCAGCGGATCGTCGAGGGTGGCCTTGTAGGGTGGCTGCTCAGTGTTGTTGGCGGGCAGATAGCCGAGCACAGCCCGCATCTGGGTGATTGCCTCGTCCTCGGAATCGGCGTTGAAGTGCGCCACGCCGCTGCGCTGGTTGTGGACGTCGGATCCGCCGAGATCTTCGAATGTGACCCGCTCGCCGGTGGTCACCCTGATGACGTCGGGGCCGGTGATGAACATGTACCCCACCTTGCGCACCATGAAGATGAAGTCGGTCATCGCGGGTGAGTACACAGCCCCGCCCGTGCACGGTCCGACGATCAGCGACAGCTGGGGGATGACCCCGCTGGCCTTCACGTTCCGGTAGAAGATCTCGGCGTAACCGGCGAGCGAGACGACCCCCTCCTGGATGCGCGCCCCCCCGGAGTCATTGATGCCCACGCACGGGCACCCGCTGCGCACCGCCAGGTCCATGATCTTGGTGACCTTCTCGGCGAAGACCTCGCCCAGAGAGCCGCCGAAGACTGAGGCGTCGTGGCTGAAGACGAACACCTGGCGGCCGTCGA
>JANWHI010000118.1 GCA_025450495.1 Candidatus Dormiibacter sp.
GCGCTGTCCAACGACCCGCTCGGTGAGCTGAATCCAGCCGCGACTTGCTCGGTGAACCTGGAAGGCACGCTGGCACTCGCGCGAGCGGCGAAGCAGGCCGGAGTCGAGCGTGTCTTGTTCGCGTCATCCTGCAGCCTGTATGGCGCGGCGGGCTCGGCGGCCGTCGGCGAGGACGCCGACCTGTACCCCGTCACTGCGTACGGCCACGCCAAGGTCGCCGCCGAGCAGGAGCTGTCGCTGCTCGCCGACGACGCGTTCAGTCCCTGCTACCTGCGCAATGCGACCGCCTACGGCGCCTCCCCGCGGCTGCGCCTGGACATCGTGGTGAACAACCTCACCGCGGCCGCGGTGACCACCGGCCAGGTGCGGCTGGAGAGCGACGGATCGCCATGGCGCCCGCTCGTCCACATCGAGGACATCAGCCGCACGTTCCTTGCTGCGCTGGAGGCTCCGAGGGAACTCGTGCACGACGAGGCGTTCAACGTCGGTCGCCCGGAAGACAACGTCCAGGTTCGTGACGTCGCCGAACTGGTCCGTGAGGCGGTGCCAGGGTCCGCGGTGTCGTACGCCGACGGCGCCGGTCCTGATCTGCGCAACTACCGGGTCGACTTCTCCAAACTCAACGAGACCTTTCCCGGACTGAAGCTTCGCTGGCGGGTGCGGGACGGTGTCGAGGAGCTCGCCGCCGCCTACGCGGCCCACGGACTGACCTATGCCGACTGCGAGTCGTCCCGCTTTGTGCGGCTGCGCAGGATCAGGGAGCTGCTGTCGGCGGGCGTCATCGACGAGATGCTCCGCCGCCGGGCCGACATGCCGTTCCGACCGCCCGGTGCCGAGATCGCTCACGATGCTCGCTGATGCCCGGCCCGCAGGCCGGGGCGTGAGGTGGCATCGGCGACGTGCTCTTTGACCTGACACGTCGGCCGGGCAACGCGATCGCGCGAACGCGACGTATAGCGGCGATCTGGCCGCGGGTGCGCCACGCAGGCCGCCGCCTGGGCTGGGGCGTTGCCGACCAGGGCATGTCCAGCATCACGAACTTCGCGGCGAACATCTATATCGCCCGCGAACTCGGAGCCGTCGAGTACGGAGCCTTCGCGCTCGCGTTCGTCACCTATGCCTTCGCACTGAACGCCTCGCGCGGCCTGTCAACCGATCCACTGCTGGTCAGGTTCAGCGCGACCGACCCGACGACCTGGCGCCGCGCGGTGGCGAGTTCCACGGGAACCGCCACCGTGACCGGTCTGGTCACCGGCATCATGGTGCTCGGCGTCACCCCGCTGCTCGGCGGATCGACCAGGATGGCTTTCCTCGCGCTCGGCCTGACGCTGCCCGGGCTCCTGCTGCAGGACAGCTGGCGATTCGCGTTCTTCGCTCACGGCCGCGGCGCGCTCGCGCTGCTCAATGACACCGTCTGGGCCATCGCGCTGCTCGCGGGCCTTGCCGTCGTGCGGGTAACGGGCCACGAGACGGTGTTCTGGGTGGTCTTCGCCTGGGGCGCCTCGGCGGCCATCGGGGCGGCTCTTGGCCCGCTCCAGGCGCGAGTCGTGCCCAGGCTCACCCAGACCCGCCAGTGGCTGACGACGCACTGGGACCTCGCACCTCGGTACCTGGCCGAAGGCACCATCAACAGCGCCGCCGCTCAGTTGGTCACCTACGGCATCGGCCTGCTGCTCGGGCTGGCCGCGGTGGGCGCCGTGCAGGCCGCCAGCCTTTTGATGGGCCCGTACATGGTCGTGCTCAACGGCATCGCTCTGGTTCTGGTGCCCGAGGCGGTCAGGACCCTTCGCACATCGCCGGGGCGCCTGCCGCACCTTTGCGTCCTGGTCAGCGTCGTGTTCTGCGCGCTCGCGGCCGTCTGGGGTGTCGCGCTACTGATCGTGCTGCCGATGGGGTTCGGACAGGCGCTGCTCGGCACCCTGTGGCGGCCGACCTACCCGCTGGTGCTGCCCTCGACGCTGTACGTGATGGCCTTCGCGACAACCGGCGGCGCCGGCCTCGGCCTACGCGCACTCGGGGTGGCGCGACGGAGCCTCCGGGCCGCGCTCATCACGTCCACGACCCTCGTCGTCTGCTCCGTGACCGGTGCCGCCGTGGCGGGAGCGGTCGGGGCACTCAGCGGCGGCGCCGCCGCGATGTGGCTCGGGGCACTCGTGTTCTGGTGGGAGTTGCGGAGTGCGATGCTCGAGTCGCCGCTCATACCGTCACGTTCACGATCCGAGCTGGCTGACCGTCGGAAGAGAGTGGCCGATCTGCGGTAACTCGTCGACGAAGTCGACCTGGACATTGGTGTATCAATTGGGCGGCGCCACGGCTCTCAACAGGGTGAGATCTCAGCCGTTAGCGGGGTCGCGCACTATGAACTCCGCGTCGCTGGACGCGAAGTCCGTCCACCTGGTCATCGCGACCATGCTCCGGGAGGAAGGGCGTACCGGTGTGCACACGCATGCGCGCCAGTTGCGCCGGTATCTTGCCGAGTGCGGCAGTCCGGCGGTGACCATCACTCTGTTTTCGTGGTCGCGGATGCTCGCCGTGCCGGTCTTCGGCTTCCGCCTCCCGCTCGAGCTGTGCAGCAGATCCGCCGGTGTGGCGTCGTACCGCCATTGGCATTCGCTGTTCCTCACTCGCGCGCTCCGCCTGTCCCTGGCCGAGATTGACGACTGCGTCGTCTACGCCCAAGACCCGCCGGCGGCTCGGTCGGCGATGCAGGCGCGACAAGGACCGCACCAGCGCGTCGCGCTCGCAGTGCACTTCCGGACGTCGCAGGCTGACGAGTCGGCCGACATGCACCAGATCGAGCGCGACGGCTCCGTTTACCGCGGGATCCGCGAGCTCGAACGAAATGTGATCCCGCAGGTCGACGGCATGGTGTTCGTCTCCGCCTGGGCGCGCAACGCCCTGTTGAGCTGGCTGCCTGACGCCGCGGCCGTGCCGTATGCCGTCATCGACAACTTCGTGGCGCCGCACGACGCGCCGCCCGACCGGACGCCGCTCGCCGACCTCGTGACCGTCGGCCACCTCGAGCCGGTCGAGAACCACCGCTACATGCTGCGAATAGGCGCCGAAACGAAGCAGGCAGTCCGCAATGTATCGCTGGACATCTTCGGCGACGGACCGTTCAAACACCAGCTCGTAGGGCTGACTCGCTCGCTGCGGCTGGACGGGCAGGTCGCTTCCACGGCCTCCGCACTGACTTGCGAGACTTCCTGCCCCGCTACCGCGCGTACGCGCACGTTTCGTACTCCGAGTCGTCCTCGCTCGCGATCATCGAGGCGATGGCGGCCGGCCTGCCGATCTTTGCGGCGGTCATCGGGCCTATCGCCGAACTCTGCGACGACGGCGTCGAGGCGCGGTTCTGGCCGCTCGACAACACTGCCCCGGGCCGCGTCCATCCTGATGAAACTGCTCGACGACGAGCCGACCCGGCTGGCGGCTGCGCACGCAGCAGCGCACCGATTCGGGCGTGCCTTCGATGCCGAGGTCATCGCGCCGCGGCTGCGGTCCTTCCTGCTCGGGAGGCATCCGGGCCGCGCGCATGCGTGTGCGGACTCGTGGAAGGCCGGCCGGCGTTGAGCGCGGCGCCGCGGTTGAGCGTCGGGCTGCCGGTCTACAACGGCGAGGTCTATCTCGCTCAGTCGATCGAGTCGTTGCTCGGCCAGACCTACGAAGACTTCGAGCTGATCATTTCCGATAACGCTTCGACCGACGCCACCAGCGAGATCTGCCGGAGCTACGCCAATCAGGACTCCAGAATCCGCTACGTACTCCAGCCCCGGAACATCGGTCTTGGCCCCAATCACAATTTCGTGTTCTCGGAGGCACGCGGCGAGCTGTTCAAGTGGGCGGCGTGCGACGACCTCTACGCGCGTGATCTCCTGCAGCGGTGCGTCGAGGCACTCGACGCACACCCCGAAGTGGTGCTCGCCCATACCTGGGAGGCAGTGATCGACGAATCCGGCACCGTGACGCAGGCGCTCGAGTACCCACTGGCCACGGACTCGGCATCCGCGCCGCGGCGCTTCCGGAGCTTCCTCTTCGGGAGCAGCGGGCTCTTCGACAGCCCCGATGGCGGCATGGTCAGGCTCGACAACCGCGGCACTCTGCGGTCCGATGACCAATACGGCGTCATCCGCTCCGACGTGCTGCGGCAGATTTCCCCACAGGGCAGCTATCACCATTCCGACCGTATCGTGATCTGCGAGCTCGCGCTGCGGGGCGCGTTTCACATGCCCCCGGAATGGCTGTACTTCCGGCGCGACCATCCCGACCGGTCCTACAATGCGTCGACTTCGGTGCGTGGCCGCAGCGTCATCTTGGACCCGGCCCGAGCCAACCGGCTGCGGCACCCTACGGCCCGCCTGCTCGGCGAGTACTTGTGGGGATACATCGCGGCCATCCATCGAGCCCCGCTCTCCGCTGCAGACCGTCGCGAGTGCTACCGGCAGCTCGCGCTCTGGTCGATGGACCGCGCCGCCTGCCGCATCGGTCCCAAGCCCATGGAACCGATCGATGACCCGTTCTCCCCCCTCCTGAACGGCCGCGAGGTGTCGTTTCGCGCGGTCGTAGCCGGCCAGGAGGAGGTGACGCGGTGACCCCCGCTCGCCGGATCCGGCGGCGCCGGCCGGTGACCGCCACGCCCCGAGTCGGTCTGGTCGGTCTCTTCGGTCAGGGCAACTTGGGCAACGATGGATCGCTGGAGGCCGTGCTGACCTATATCCGGAATGAGCATCCCGACGCGATCATCGATGTCCTGTGCACGCGGCCCGATCGCGTCGCGGAACGGTTCGGGGTGCCCACCGCCCGTTGGCGCTGGTACCAGGCGGAACGCCATTCGGGAGCCAGCTTGCCGGCGCGCGCCACGAAAGCGCCCGGAACTGCGCTGGGACTCGGGGTGGACGGGTATCGCGTCTGCGCATGGGTCCGCCGTCACGACGTGGTAATCGTTCCGGGGATGGGCGTGCTGGAGGCAACACTGCCGCTGCGGCCATGGCAAACCCCGTATCTGATGTTCCTCACGTGTGGGTCGGGCCGGGTGTTCCGTACGCGCGTCGCCCTGGTCAGCGTCGGCGCCAACGTCATCAGGCAGCGGCTGAGCAGGCGGCTCGTCGTGGCCGCGGCGCGGTACGCGCACTATCGATCGTTCCGCGACGAAGGCTCCAGGGACGCCATGCGCCAGATGGGGTTCGGGGTGTCCGGTGACCGCATCTACCCTGACCTTGCCTTCTCTTTGCCCGTTCCCCGCGGCGGATCTCCGGCCGCGGGAAGCGTCGGCGTTGGCATCATGGACTACTCGGGCAACAACGACGACCGCC
>JANWHI010000119.1 GCA_025450495.1 Candidatus Dormiibacter sp.
CGGGTTGAGCACCTGTCCCGTGAAGGGATTCTCGGACAGGCTGTCGATGTTCAGAGCCACGCACCACTTGGTCGGGTCGCAGCTGGAACCGGCGAACTGCGGGATCCATCCTGGCGGATAGAACTGCAACTCCTGGAAAGCCACGCCCGGGCCGAAGTCGTTCTTGTTCGGGTCGACGATGTTCTTGTCGCTGTCCGGCGTGCACGCCTTGTTGGTCTCCGGGTAGGAGAACGTGTCGCACATGGCCATGCCGAACCAGAACGCCGGATGGAGCTCGAAGTCGTAGCCGTTGGCCTTCGAGAAACCGCCCGCCGGCTGTTGCGGGATGGTCAGGTTGTACTGGTTGTTGTTCCCGGAGCCCGGTACGTTGGAGTAGAAGAGCGTTGACGGCTCGTCGTGCCCGACGTACTTGTTCGTGCCGAAGGCGGTGACGGGGTCCTGGACCTCCGTACACATGAGGTGACCGGCGGCACAGCCGGGCTTGAGCCCGTATGTCTCCGCCGTCGCCCGGGGTGTCACCACCACCATGGTGGCCCCGACAAGGCCGACCAGCGCGGTGGCGCTGAAGACCGTACGAATCCGTTTCAAGGGTTACCTCCTCCAGTGCCGCGCCGGTGCTCCAGCCCGGTGCGGCGCCCATTTCTCAACTGCGTGTCGCTGTACGGAAAATGAGTCGAGGCGGGGGAGCGCGCCCCTGCCTGGTGTCGATCGGACGGGTCATAGGTTCTCCCCTACCCCGGTTGAATCGAATGGCGACTCTGGCACCTTTTGACAGGATTTGGCAATGCCGCCCGAGGAAGGTCCTGACACCGCCCGCCATCCCTCCCGCACATGCCGGTTTGGTTGGTCAAACAGGCGGGATTCCGTGCTTGCGCCAGGCACGCTCGCGGTGCTTGGTCGCGGCTGCGTCCAGGGCGTTGCAGATGACCAGCCGCGTCTCCGCGGGGTCGATGACGTCGTCGATCATCGCCCACCCCGCGGCGATGTAGGGATCGATGGTCTCGCGCACGGTCTCGACCAGCCTGGCGCGCTCGGCGTCGGGGTCGGCGGCCGCGGCGATCTCCTTGGTGAAGATGATGTCGACGGCCCCTTCAGGACCCATCACCGAGATCTCCGCCCCCGGCCAGGCGACCAAGGTGTCCGGCTCGTAGCCGCGGCCGCACATCACGTAGTAACCCGCTCCGTATGCCTTGCGCAGGACGACGGTCACCTTCGGCACCGTGGCCTCGCTCACGGCGTACAGCATCTTGGCGCCATGGCGGATGATGCCCTGCCTCTCCACCTCGGTGCCGACGATGAAGCCTGGCACATCCTGGAGGAACAGCAGCGGGACGTTGAAGGCGTCGCACAGCGTGATGAAGCGCGCGGCCTTGTCGGCGGCGTCGATGTCGAGCGCGCCCGCCTTGGTCATGGGCTGGCTGGCAACGATGCCGCAGCTGCGCCCGTCGAAGCGCGCGAAGGCGGTGACGATGTTCCTGGCCCAGGTCGGCTTGACCTCGAACACGTGTCCGTCGTCGACGAGTCGCTTGATCAGCTTGCGACCGTCGTAGGCCGCGCGGGGAGACAACGGCACCAGCTTGGCGAGGTCTTCGATGGGCCGGTCCCGGGTGTCGTCGGTGGGGCGCCGCGGCGGTTGGTCGCGGTTGTGCGAGGGCAGGAAGGAGAGGAACTCTCGCACCGCGTTGATGCACGCCGCGTCGTCCTCGACCTCGAGGTCGCCAACCCCACTGACGTAGCAGTGCACCTGGCTGCCGCCCATGTCGTGGTCGGTGGTCTCCTCGCCCGTCGCCGCCTTGACGAGGCGCGCGCCGCCCAGCGACATGCTGCTGGTCTCCTTGACCATGGGCACGAAATCGGCGAGGCCGGGGATGTAGGCAGTGCCTGCCGCGCACGGTCCGAGCATCGCCGCCACCTGGGGAACCACGCCACTCATCTGCACCTGGTCGTAGAAGAGGGCGCCGCTGCCCGCGAACGTGCTCCCCGCAGCCTCCTGGATCCTCGCCCCGGCGGAGTCCAGCAGCCAGATCATGGGCAGCCGGTTGAGCAGCGCCTTGGCGCGCAGGCGTGCCACCTTCTGCTCGCCGATCATGCCCATCGACCCCGCCATGACCGTGAAGTCGTACGCCGCGCAGTAGACCCGCCGCCCATCGACCAGCCCCTCGCCGGTGACGACGCCGTCGGCCGGCGTGCGGTCGGGGTCGGTCTCTGCGACATGCAGCGAGTGCTGGTGCGCGAGCAGGCCGAGCTCCACGAAGGTGCCCGCATCGAAGAGCAGGTCGACGCGCTCGCGCGCCGTCATCTTGTTGCGGCCGTGCTGCTTGGCGATCGCCTCATCGCCACCCATGGCACGGGCCCGCGCTCGGCGCGCCTCCAGCCCGGCGGCGAGGTCGTCGAGGGTCTGGTCGCCGGCCATCAGCGCCCGCGGAAGGTGGGAGTACGTTTCTCCAGGAACGCGGTGACGCCTTCGCGGAAGTCCTCGGTCATCGACACGACGGTCAGTTGCGCCTGCAGGTAGCGCAGCGCGCTTTCGTAGTCGAGGGACTCGGTCGCGTAGAACGCGTCGCGGCCGAGGTTCAGGATGAGCGGGCTCCAGCCCCCGATCTCAGCAGCCCACGAATGGGCGCGCTCGCGCACCTCGGACCCGGGTACGACGACGTTGACGAAGCCCCACTCCAAGGCGGTCGCCGCGTCGATGCGCCGCCCCGTCATGAAGAGCTCCATGGCGCGCTTGCGGCCGAGGTTTCGGGTGACGATCGACGTGATCATCATCGGCCACACGCCCACCTTGATCTCCGGGGTGCCGAACGTCGCCGCTTCCGTGGCCACCAGGAGATCGCAGCACAATGCCAGCCCGAAGCCGCCGGCCAGCGCGTGGCCGTTGATGCAGCCCACCAGCGGCTTGCCGAGCCGCTGACACGCGACGAACAGCTCCACGAAGCCGCCCCGGGCGAGGTGGCGGTCAACCTCGCTGGCGTCGGCGGACCAGCTGGAGAGATCGGCGCCCGCGCAGAACGCCTTGTCGCCCGCACCGGTGAGCACGACCGCCCGAACCGCGTCGTCGTCCTTGGCCTGCTCCAGCGCGGCGGTCAGCTCCGTCACCATCTGCGGACCAAGCGGGTTGCGCTGCTCGGGCCGGTTCAGCGTGATCGTGGCGACGCCGTCCGCACCCGCCTCGTAGACGACGTCGCGGAACTCCATCGCAGGGATGCGCGAATGCCGGTTAGCGGGCGACACCGATGATCCGGCCGTCGACCCAGCCGGTCCAGCCGTTGGAGCAGAGGACGTGTGCCCAGGCGCCGCGCACCTCGGTGATCTGGATGGGCAGGCCACCGCCCAGGGTGGCGACCACCTGGCCGTTGGGATCCGGGGCGGCCCACGCCTGCATCCCCTGTGGCGGCACGGTGTGCGTCGGCGCGAATGCCGAGGAGGCGGGGTGTGCCTGGGGAGCCGGCTGGCCGGTGAGCGGGCTGTACCCGCCCGCCGGCGTCGACGTGGGCGTCGGGGTGGGGCTGAAGCTGGGCGCGGGCAGAGATGAGGTGGGGCTCGGGCTGCCCAGCGAGGAAGATGGCAGCGATGACGTGGGCTGAACGGCAGGCGACCACGACTCGGCCGGCCTGGCCTCCTCGGTGGCGGTGACTGGCGCGGACTGGGCTGCGCCCGCGAGGGCGTCGACGAGTCGGCGCGTCTTGGCCACCTCGGCGACAGTGCGGAGCAGCGCGTGCTTGCTGAAGCCGTCCGTGTACACGTGGCCGGTGATCACGGTGCCGGCGCTGGAGGTGTCGGCCTGCACCGCCGCGGGGCGGCCGTCGAGGAGCGCCTGGACCTTGTCCGGCCCCGCGCCGGACGTCGACGTTGAGGTGATGGTGAGGCGATCTGCGCCCTGGTCGAGGCGCGCCTCCACCGGGATGGTGCCGGCCGAGCCATGGGGCGCGTAGCGCAGTCCGAGCACGAAGTCGGCGCCGGATTCTGAGCGGTCCTCGACGAGTTGGAGCGCGGTGCCCTGTGTGCACCAGCCGGTGATCGCGGACTTGATCTCGTCAGGTGTCATCGGTGAGGACTCCCCATCTGGGCTGAAGGGCTGTGGGTCAGCCCGGCGGACTATACGGCGGACGCCTCGCGCCGGGCGCACGTGCGGACCAGGACGCAATCATGTCCCGAACACCTGTCATCCGCCTGATCGGCGCTGGGCCAGGCCGACGAGGGTGACGGCAGCACTGCCGGTTGCCGCGACAAGAAGCAGCACGGCGCACACAATCCACCAACCACCGCGAGCCAGCAGCAGGGCGGCCAGAGCCACCGCGACGGGCGTGAACAGACCACCAAGAACGAGGGTTCCCGGGGTCACCCACGCCGTGCGCAGGGAGAGTCCGTCAGGTCTCGACAGCATCAGGCGCATGAACAGGTCGGCGACGGCGACCACCGGGGAGAGGACGCGGCCTGCGGGCGGGACGGCACCGTTCGGCACCGTGGTGAAGCGGTTGGGCATCGGTGCCAAGGATAGGGCCGGTTGCCTCTGGCCCTTGGAGCTGTTGCCCCCGCCGAGGCAGGAGTTGCCGGCGCTGTGATCGAGGTCGAACTCCTCCGTGCGCCATCGTGTCACCCTGAGTGGGAGCGCGAGATAAAATCCCACACTGGCGCTGTCAGAAGGTGCTACAGTGCAGGAGAATGACGGCCCACCTCTGGCCCGTGGGAATCGGGCGTGCGGCTGCAAGAGGGAACTGACAGTGCTGACCATCATCCTCATCGTCCTTGTCGTCCTTCTGCTCTTCGGCGGCGGCGGCTACTGGTACCGCGGGCGCGGCGTCTAGCCGCGGCGCGCCACCCACACCTCCTCGGCCGGCCAGCGCCTCGCCCACGCAACCGTGACGTGGTCATAGGGCGACCTCGCTGATTCGCTCGGCCGGATCTCGACGAGGTTCTCGACCTCGAAACCACTGCGGCGTAGCAGCCGGATCCAGTCACCGTGGCCGAGGTGAAACTCGACACCCTCACTGTCTGGCCACTCGAACCGATACATCCCGAAATAGTCGCGCTTGAGGACGGTGTCGGCCGGTCCCTCGGCTTCGGTGTCGGGCACGGTCAGCATCAACAGCGCGGCGTTGCCGAGGAAGATGAGTCGGCCGCCGGGGCGCAGCAGCCGGGCTGCCTCGGGGATCCAAAGGTAGGGGTCGCACCAGATCGCCGCGCCGTACTCGCTGATGGCCAGGTCGAAGCTCTCGTCACCAA
>JANWHI010000120.1 GCA_025450495.1 Candidatus Dormiibacter sp.
CGCCTCGCCGATGCCTCCGAGGCTCTCGCCCAGGCGGTGCGTCCCAAGAAGCGCCGCCGCTTTCGCCGCGTGCTGGTCGTCGTCCTTGCCGGCGGCGGAATCGTCGCCCTGGTGAAGTCCCCGCTCCGCAGCAAGCTGACCGACCGTCTCTTCGGCGCTCCGCCCGACTTCGACGACGAGGCCCCCGAGTCGATCACCCTGCCGTCCTCGACAACCCACGGCCAGGCGCCGTCGGCGCCGTCAGCGACGTCGACCGAATCCGAGCCGTCCGAGGCCGCCGCCACCGACGGTGGCGACTCCAATGGCGTTGCTTCGGGATCCGCGCAAACCAAGAGCGAAGGCGCGGCGAGCTGACCCGGTGAGCCCCGACGATCGCCGCCCATTTCGCGGCGCGCCCTTCGACCGGGGTCGCAACGACCGTCCGGCCGGCCCCGGCCCAGAGCGCGGCGATCGCCCGCCGCCCTCGGACCGTCCCGGCTTCGGCGCGCCGCGCCCGTTCGTCCGCACCCCGACACGTGGTGGCGACCTGCCGCCGCCCGATCACCGGGTGCGGCTGCGGGACGGCGAGCGGGAGATCGAGGTCACCGGCAACCCCGCCTTCGTCCGCCAGGTCCTCGACGACCTCCCCGCCTTGATGGCCCGGCTCCGTGGTGAAGCCCCCGGTCGCACGGCGATCTCCATGCCGGCGCCGCCCGCCGCGCAGGCCGTGGTCGCCGTTGCCGCCAACGACGACGGACCGCCGGCCGCCACGCGCGGGGACGAGCCGACGATGTCCGCACCGACGGCCACACCCGCGGTCCCCGCGGGTCGGCGCAACGGCGCCCGCCGGTCAACTGTGGCCGGCGGCGGTGGCGCCCTCGAACGCCAGGTGTTCGAGGTGCTCCGCGGCAGCACCCGGCCGCTGGCCATCTCCGCCATCCGCGAGCGGATCGACAGCCAGCCCACCGGGCAGGAGGTCCGCAGGCTGCTCGAGCGCGCCGGCGACCGTGTCAGCCGCTCTGCGGACCGCCCGGCGACGTACTCGCTGCGCTGACGGCTCGGCGGCCTGCGGGCCGTCTCGGTCGCTGTCGCCCACATCGCCCATACACCGCCGTCCCCCGACCCTGTACTATCGCCTCAAACGCGTCGTACTATGCAAATGGGCCGTACGTGACAGTACAATTGCCCGACCGTCAGGGGGTGGGAGGGGGCCGTGGATCCGGTCATCATCGCGGCGATCGTCGCGCCTGTCGTCGTGCTCGTCATTCTGGCGAGCGGGTTGCGCGTCATCGCCGAGTTCCAGCGCGGCGTTGTGCTGCGGTTCGGGCGTCGCGGCCCGCTGCTCGACCCCGGCCTGCGCTTCATCCTGCCATTCGGCATCGACAGGCTGATCAGGGTCGACCTGCGCAGCTCACTCCTCGAGGTTCCCGCCCTGGAGGTGATCACCCGCGAAGGAGTGCCCCTGCAGGTGAGTGCGTCCGTCCACCTGCAGGTGCTGAACCCGACGCTTGCGGTCACCAGGGTCATCGACTACCGGCGGTCGACATCGCGGCTCGTCCAGGCGTCGTTGCGTGAGGTCGTCGGCCACACCACCCTGCGCACCCTGCTCGTCGAGCCGGAGACGGTTCGCGAAGCCCTGGGCGCGTTCGTCGATGCGCGCACCGAGCCGTGGGGGATCCGCATCACTGCGATCGACGTGCGGGACATCGAGCTTCCCGTTGGCATGCAGAAGGCGATGCAGGACCAGGCGGAGGTGCTGGGCCGCCACCAGACCCAGCGGATGGAGGCCGACGCCGAGATCGCCACGGCGCGCCGTCTGGCCGCGGCGGCCGAGGTGCTTGCCGGCCAGCCGTTTGCGGTGCAACTGCGCCTCATCCAGGCGCTCACCGACATGAACAACGACAAGACGACGGTCGTCGTGGTGCCGCTGCCCATGGACCTGGTGCAGCCGATCGTCGACCTCAAGGGACACGGCCACGCCGCCCAGGCCGCCGATGCCGGCGGCAGCCCGATGTCGACGGCGTGGACTGAACGCAGGCCCGATCAGCCCGGCTGACGCCGGTGTCGACCGCGTCGGGATGTTCCCACCACTGCGCGTGCAGCGCTGCCATGTGCTCGAGGTAGCGCCGCTGGCTGTCGGGCGCGACGACCGTGTCCCCGGGCGGGACGAGCAGGTGTCCGACGTCGCGCATCATCAGCGCCGCGCCGCGATGACCATGCGCAGAGACGTACGGCGCCGCCGCCACCGTGGCATGGTCGACGCACCCCGGCACCTGATCGAACAATCCCGACTCGATCAACGTCAGGACGCGGCAGTTCAGGTCGCCGGTGCCCCGCACGATCCAGTCGTCATCGACACACAGGTACTTGAGGATCATCGCGACGCCGCCGCTGCTGACCCTCTCGAACCGGCTTCCCGACCGGGAGTCACTGGTCTTGAACGGGCTGCGTTCGTCGACACCCGCGAGCAGCTCGTCGCCAGACGTCGCCACCACCACCGCGTCCCGGGATCGCGCCGGAACAGCGAGGTCGAGCACCGCGTCATCGGCGACGTCGTCGCTCGCGTCCGGGGTCGTCGCCCCCTCGGTTGCCGCCGGACAACGATGGATGCCGTCGCTCATGTGGGCGCCCTCTGTGGTCCGGTTCACGAGCATAGGTGCACGCGGCGCCGGTTGCGGTACCCTTGCACGCCTGCTGAGGCCGTTGCTACGACAGGCTGAATCCAAGCGTGAGACATCACAAGCGTGGGCGGGGCAGTGTTGGGCACCCCTCCCGGCCCCAAGCCCCGTCCTAAACTTGTCAACGATGTCCTGAGACAGGTGTCATTGATGTCCTGAGACATGACAAGCGTGGGCGGGGCAGGATTCGAACCTGCGACCCTGGGGTTATGAGCCCCGTGCTCTAACCGGCTGAGCTACCCGCCCGCGGGCCGACAGCCTACCCCGTCGTCGCGCAGGCGGGCCGATGGCCGAGGCGCGATAGTGTGCGGCCATGACGGCCGAGACCTCGACCCAACCGATCGGGCGCAGCGCGCGACCGGACAAGAACCTCTACTTCCTGCTGATCGCCCTGGCGGCGCGGAGCCGGGCCGACTGCCTCGGCCGCCGTGTCGGCGCGGTCATCACCCGCGAGGGCCGGGTGGTGAGCACCGGCTACAACGGCACCCCGTTCGGCATGCCCAACTGCAGCGACGGCGGCTGCCATCGCTGCTCGCAGCGGGATGTCAACAGCTCGCTGCGCGGCGGTGCCTACGACATCTGTGTCTGCGTGCATGCTGAGCAGAACGCCATCCTCACCGCCGCCCGCTTCGGCCAGCAGACCCTCGGGGCATCACTGACCTCGACAACCCAGCCGTGCTTCGGGTGCCTCAAGGAGATGCTCCAGGCGGGCATCACCGAGGTCCACTATCTTCACCCCTGGGATCCCACCGAGGCGTATGGCGATCCCGCCCTCGCCGCCCAGTACGCCGCCCTGCGCGCCCGCTTCACCAGCTTCGAGCAGGTGGGCGACCCCGCCATGGACACGCCCGATCTCTTTGCTGCGGTGATCGGTTTCACCAAGGCGTAGGTCAGGCGGCCGAGCCTCTGGCATAGTTCGCCCCGCGTGGGTGTCAGCAAGAGCCGCCCGGACACCGGCGGGCGTCTGTGGTTCATCGCCGCCGCGCTCCTGGCGCTGCCACTCTGCCTCGACGCCACCGGCGACCCCGACCTGTGGTGGCACCTGCGGCTGGGGCAGTGGATCGCCGACAACCACGCGGTGCCGCACACCGAGTTCTTCTCCTACACCGCCAACGGTGCGCCGCTGGTGGCGCACGAATGGCTGTCGGAGCTGCTCTTCTGGGCCGTGCACGGCGTGGTCGGGCTGGCCGGCCTGGCCGTGCTGGTCGGGCTGGTGACGTGGTCGGGGCTGCTGGCGCTGGCGTGGATCGCCCGTCAACACGGCGCGTCGGGGTTCAACGTCGGCGTCGTCCTGCTGCTCGGCGCCAAGGCGATGCAGCCGATCACAGGCACGCGGCCGCAGATGCTGACGTTCGCGCTGCTCTGCTGGTCGCTTTTCCTGCTCGACCGTCACCTGCGTCGCGGAGGCCGCCGTGTCTGGCTGCTGGTCCCGCTCGTCGTGCTCTGGGCCAACCTGCACGCCGGCTTCGCCGTCGGGCTGGGCATCCTCGCCGCCGCGCTCGCGGCGGGCGTCGTCGACGCCTGGTGGCAACACGAGCTCGACCCGGCACGGCGGTGGCGTCTGGTCACCGCGGCCGCGGCCCTGTTGCTCTGCGTCGCGGCCGCGCTCCTCAACCCCAACGGCATCGACCTCTACCGGTACGCCCTGCTGGGCAGCACCCCGGCTGCCCACCAGCTGATCCAGGAGTGGCAGCCGCCCGATTTCACCACGCTGGCGATGCTGCCCCTGGCGCTCCTCATCGCCGGCACCGCCCTGTCGATGGCCGTCAGCCGCCGCCGCCTGCGTCCCACCCAGGTGGTCCTGGCGGTGATCGGCGTCGGTGCCGCCCTGCTGGCCGTGCGCAACATCGCCATCGCGGTGGCCCTGCTGTCGCCGTCGCTCGCCGAGCTGCTGCCGACCCAGTACCGGCTCCCGAGCAGGCGGCTGGCGCTCCCGACGATCGCTCTGGCAGCGGCGGCGGCGCTCCTGGTTGCCGCGGTGGTCAGGCTGGCGCAGGACACTGAGGGCCGTGCGATCGCCGCCAGATTCCCCACGTGCCTGCTGGCGGACCTGCAGGCCACCCAGCACCCGGTGCGGCTCTGGTTGCCCTACGCCCAGGCGGGCTACGCCATCGACATGGCGTGGCCGCAGGTGCACGTGTACGTGTACGGCAACGATGCCGCGCTCGGGGCGGGTGTTGTCGTCGACTACGTGCGTGTCGCCGCAGGTGTTGTCGACGACCCCGGGGCGCTTCAGCTGCTGCGCGACAGCCACACGGATGCGGTGATCACGGCGGCGGGGCGCCTCGCCTCCGAGCTGCACGGAGCTGGTTGGACCAGCGTTGCCCAGGCCAACAGCCAGACCTTGTTCGTCGCACCGTCCTATATCGCGGTGACGGCCCTGCCCTGTACGGGAGGCTGAGTCGACGGCGCTGCTGCTCAGCCCGCAGGATCGATGAGCTGCTCGCGATCGTGCGCCCGGCTGGAGGCGATGGCGGCGACGCGCTCGAGGGTGTCGATCTCCTCGACCGGCTTGTCGTGCCGCCAACGCGCGATCCGTGGAAAGCGCAGCGCATACCCGGAGCGATGCCGGCTCGAGTGCTGCACTGCGTCGAAGGCCACCTCGAGCACGATCTGCGGACGCACGCTGCGGTAGTGACCGCGGTCCTCAGTGGTGATGTCGAGCAGCAGCGCCGTCATCTCCGCGATCTCCGCGTCGGTGAGCCCGGTGTATGCCTTGCCGATGGTGACCAGCTCACCGCCCGCGTCGGGAACGGCGAAGGTGACGTCGCTGAGCACTCCGCGACGCTTGCCATGGCCCCATTCGGCGCCCACCACGACGACGTCCAGCGTGTCCAGCGGTCGTTTCAACTTCAGCCAGGCCAGGCCCCGTCGACCCGGGGTGTAGGCGGAGTCCGGGTCCTTGAGCATCAGCCCCTCGTTGCGGCGCTCCCGTGCGGCGGTGAAACGCTCGTCGACAGCGTCGGCGCCGACCGCGGGCTCGAGGTGGGCAAGCGCGAACCCGTCGCCGAGCGAGAGCGACTCCAGGCGACGGCGGCGCTTCCGCAGGGGCACGTCGAGCAATGACGACTCTCCGTGCAGGAGCACGTCCCAGGCCACGTAGACGACCGGCACGCTCTCGCGCATCGCCGCCGACGGGTTGCGCCGTCCGAGCCGCGTCTGCAGGTCGTGGAAGGGCAGCACCCGACCATCGCGAAAGGCGAGCACCTCGCCGTCGAGGATGACGTCGGGGATGTGCGCGGCCGCGTCGACGACCTCGGGAAACTGCTCGGTGACGTCGTTGAGGTCGCGGCTGTACAGCGCCACGCGTCCATCACCGCGGTGCAGCTGGCAGCGGACGCCGTCGTACTTGTCCTCGACCCACACGTCGTCGCCCATGCGCCGCACCGCCTCCTGCGCATCGGCCACCGGTGAGGCCAGCATGAAGCGGAGCGGCGCGAAGAAGCGCGGCCGGTCGGCGCTCTCGCCGCGGGCAACCAGGCAGGCCACCTCACCGAGATCGCTGAGCAGCATCACCGCCCTGGCGACGTCCGCCGGGGCCCGGTCGAACGCGATGCCGATCGCCTCCTCCACCAGTCCCTCGCGCAGGCCGATGCGCATGTCGCCGGTCATCAGCTTGACCACGTAGCGTCCCTCGCTCGGCGAGCAGCTGGCCAGCAACGCGGCGAGCGCCGCCTCGCGTGCCCTGGGCCCCGTGCCCGTGGCGATGGCGCCGAAGGCACGGTCGAGGTCGAGCAGGTCGACGCCCTCGTATGTGGCGTTGGGTCGCGCCGCGGCGAGCACCTCGGCGGTGGTGTCGCCACCGTCACCGTGGCGCCGGTACGCGGCGCTGAGCTCGGCGTCGTCGACGCCGGTCGCCTCCCGAAGCACCTTGTACAGCGCCGCGCCGCCGACGTTGAGCGTCCGCGCATCACCCGGCGCGAACACGCGGCCGGCGAAGTAGCGCGTGGCCAGCAACAACCGCGGGGGATCGAGCCGCAGCAGGTGGTCGGCGAGCAGCCGCACCTTGGCCTTCTTCGAAGCGGTGGCCGCGATGGCGTCCGCGGTCACGGCGAACCCGGCGAGGGTGGTGACGGCCTCCATGCGGTGATCATCCCCCGATCGCCCGACCGTCCGGGCTGTACTGAGGTGCGGTGACGTATAAACAGGCCATGTCGAGCTCCGGTGGCTGACCACTCGCTGCCCGCGGCGGACCGCTTCAGCGAGGTCAACCTGATCGCCGACCCGCTGTACGGCTACATCGAGATCACCAAGGGCGACGGCATCGAGCCCGGCGAGCGCACCCTCCTCGACGACCCGTGGTTGCAACGCCTGCGACGCATCCACCAGCTCCAGTCCGCCTGGTGGGTGTTCCCCTCCGCCGAGCACTCGCGGTTCGTGCACCTGCTCGGCACCATGCACCTGGCCAGCCTCTTCGCTCGCCGCATCGACGCATCGCTGCGCGACGCATTCCCCGACGCCCCCTCGCCGCCGTGCGTCGAGGAGACGCTGCGCCTCGCCGGGCTTCTCCACGACGTCGGCCACGGTCCCTTCGGGCACTTCTTCGACCAGGAGGTGCTGGCCAGATGGCACCTCGACCACGAGGACATCGGTCGCTGGCTGGTGGAGAACCGGCTCGCTGAGACGATTCGCGGCCTGCGTGCGTCGCCCTCGGGTGTGTTCGAGCAGGGCGAGTCGGTCGACCCGCGCTGGGTGGCCTGGGTGATGGCGGATGCGGGCATCGCGGGGTACGAACCGCCGGGTTGGCTGGCCGCGTGCAAGCCGATCCTCTGCGGTCCGGCCACGGTGGACAACCTCGACTACGTGCGCCGCGACGCCTACATGTGCGGCATCTCGCTCGGTCCCGTCGACGTCCAGCGGCTCATCCACTATTCGTTCATCACCAACGGCACCATGGCGCTGCACATGCACGCCGCCGGCGCGCTGCAGATGTTCCTGGCGTCACGGCTCTACATGTACACGCAGGTGTACCACCACCGCACCGGGCGGCGGTTCGACCTGTCCATGCAGGAGATCTTCGCCGACACCATCGCGCAGCTTCTCCCCGACAACCCGCTCGACAACCCTGACGACTACCTGCAGCTCACCGACTGGGCGGTGCTCGAGGCGGTGCACCGCTGGGCGCGCTCGCCTGGGAACAATGAGGAGAGGCGCCTCGGCGAGGCCTGGGGGCGGCTGTTGCGGCGCGACCTGCACTGGCACCTGGCGTACGAGAACATCGCACAC
>JANWHI010000121.1 GCA_025450495.1 Candidatus Dormiibacter sp.
CATCTCGTCACCCACGATCCAGGAGATGACGCCGCGGTCGGAGCGCGTTTGTTCGACGGCGCGCAGCAGCACCCGCCGCACCAGCTCGCTGGGATCGGACACGCTGTTGAAGTCGTCGATCAGTTCCAGGGCCACAGTGCCGGCCTCCCCACCCCCCCACAGGTGCGGGCGAACGTCACACCTCGCCACTCACGCCGTCCTGAAGCGCCGTGGGTGTGGCCGGATGTTAACGATTCTCCAAGCGTGCGCGTGACGGGCTGAGCCATCGTCACCTGCCCCCCGCTCCGATTTGCCGGCTCGTGCGGGCATAGTGCGGGGGTGGCGAGTCCGCCGGCGGTCCATTCCGCCCACTTCGACGAGCTGTCGGCCCGGACCTTCCACGACATCGTCCGGCTGCGCCTCGACACCTTCATCGTCGAGCAGGACTGCCCCTACCACGAGCTGGACGGGCGCGACCTCCTCCCCGAGACCCTGCACGTCTGGGCAGAGGCCGGCGGCGAGGTCGTCTCCTACCTGCGCATGTACCCCGACGAGGGCCTGGTGACCTGGATCGGCAGAGTGGTCACCGCCCCGTCCCACCGCAGCCGCGGCCTCGGGACCCAGCTCATGAGGGCCGCCCTGGCGATGGCACCGCGGCCGGTGCGGATCTCGGCACAGGCACGGCTCGAGGCCTGGTACGCGGCGTTCGGCTTCGTGCGCTGCGGCGACGACTTCATCGAAGACGGCATCCCCCATACGCCGATGCGACTGGACGGCTGAGGACGACCATCGCGGCGCGGCCCGCTCGTTAGGGCGGCGAGCCGGCGTTGGGAGCCACCGGCATCGCCGCCCCCCAATCGGGGAGCCAAGGGGTCGACATCGACCGTCGCCCTGAGATACCGCGGGGGTTACACGGCCGCGGCGCTCCACGTTCTGGCAAGCTCGGCGGTCGCCGATGACCGAACCGTCCTCCCTGCAGCTGGCGCCTGGCGAGGTGGCGTACGACGCGCCGATGTCCGCGGTGATCGTCGACGTCGCCGCTGCCGGCTCACAGGTCCCGGCCGGTGGCCGGCTCGCCCTGCTCGAGGCGATGAAGATGCAGCACGTCGTCAGCGCCACCGAGAGCGTCGCCGTCCGGCGGACGCTGGTCTCAGCGGGCCAGACCGTGCTCGAGCATCAGCCGCTGGTCGTCGTGGTACCGGCTGACGATGCGGTCGCGGGCGGAGTCACCAGCGAAACCGACCTCGACGCCGTGCGCGCCGACCTAGCCGAGGTGCGCGAGCGTCATGCGCTGGGGCTCGACGAGCACCGCGCGGAGGCCGTTGCCAAGCGCCACGCGTTGAACCGGCGCACCGCGCGCGAGAACATCAGCGACCTCGTCGACCCAGGAAGCTTCGTCGAGTACGGGGCACTGGCCATCGCCGCACAGCGCGGACGTCGCGGCGAGCAGGACCTCATCGAGAACACGCCGGCCGACGGCCTGGTGACGGGTCTCGCCACCATCAACGCCGACCTGTTCGGCCCCGACCGGGCCGCCGCCGTGGTCGTCGCCTACGACTACACCGTCCTGGCGGGCACGCAGGGGATGCGCAACCACGCCAAGACCGACCGGGTGTTCAACCTCGCTGCGCGCCGGCATCTCCCGGTGGTGCTGTTCCCCGAAGGCGGTGGCGGACGGCCGGGTGACGTCGACTCGCCCTCGATCTCCGGCCTCGATGTGACCACGTTCCACGAGTTCGGCCGGCTCAGTGGTGACGTGCCGCTGGTCGCGGTCGTGTCGGGACGCTGCTTTGCCGGCAACGCTGCGCTGCTGGGGATGTGCGACGCGGTGATCGCCACACCGGACGCCAACATCGGGATGGGCGGTCCCGCGATGATCGAAGGCGGCGGCCTCGGCAGCTTCCGGCCCGAGGAGATCGGTCCGATCGACGTGCAGAGGCACAACGGCGTGGTCCACGTCGTCGCCGACGACGAGGCCGACGCGGTGTCGATCGCCAAGAGATACCTTTCCTACTTCCAGGGAGCGCTCGACAGCTGGGAGGCGCCCGATGAGCGGCTCGCCCGCCAGGTGCTGCCCGACGATCGGCTGCGCGCCTACGACGCGCGTGCGGCCATCGGCGCCATCGTCGACGTGGGGTCGATGCTCGAGCTCCGGCGTGACCACGGCATCGGCGTGGTCACTGCCCTGGTCCGCGTCGAAGGCCGTCCGTTCGGCCTGGTTGCCAACAACACCGAGCACCTCGGCGGGGCCATCGACGCCACCGCCGCCGACAAGCTCGCCGCCTTCCTCACCCTGTGCGACTCGTTCGGGCTGCCGGTGGTGTCGCTCTGCGACACGCCGGGCTTCATGGTCGGGCCGGAGGCGGAGACCGAGGCGTCGGTCACCAGGTTCAGCCGGCTGTTCATCGTCGGCGCACGGCTGCACGTCCCCATCGGCACGATCATCCTGCGCAAGGGCTACGGGCTCGGCGCCCAGGCGATGGCGGCGGGCTCGTTCCGCGCTCCCGAGTTCGTCGTGGCCTGGCCGACCGGGGAGATTGGCGCGATGGGTCTAGAAGGCGCCATACACCTCGGCTTTCGCAAGGAGCTGGAGGCAGCGCCCGACGCCGACGCCCGCGACCGCCTCTTCAACGACCACGTCCAGCTCGCATATCAGAAGGGCCGGGCGCTGACCGCGGCCACGGCCTTCGAGATCGACGATGTCATCGACCCCGCCGACACGCGGCGCCTGATCCTCACGCTGCGTGGCCGACAATGACGGGCGACTCCGTGCGGCAAGCGTCGCCCGCCGACGTCGACAGCGTGGCCGAGCTGTTCGCGCTCTACCGCGTGTTCTACGGCCAGCGCCACGACGTCGCCGCCGCCGCCTCGTTCCTGCAGGCTCGGCTGGAGCGCGGCGAAGCGGTCCTCTACATCGCCGAGGCGGAGGATGGCGCCGTGGTCGGTTTCGTGCAGGTCTATCCGACCTTCGCCTCGGTGGAGCTCGGCGCCGCCTGGCGTCTCAACGACCTCTATGTCGCCGAGTCGGCGCGAGGGCGCGGCGTCGCCAGCCTCCTGATGCGCGCCGTTCAGGAGGGCGCGAGCGATGCCGGCGCCGTGTGGATCGACCTGGAGACCGCGCGCGACAACCTCAACGCGCAGCGCCTCTACGAGCGCGAGGGCTACGCGCGTGACGACGAGTTCCTGCACTACGTCAGGTCACTGATCGCGACGCCCGCGCGTGACTAGACGACGACGTTGACCACCCGGTCGACGACGGCCACCACCTTGCGCGGCTCCGCCTCGCCGAGCATCTCCACGATGCGAGGCAGCTCAAGCGCCCGCTGACGAAGGTCGTCCTGGCCGGTGCCGGCGGGAACGGTCATCGTCGCGCGCAGCTTCCCGTTGACCTGCACCGCCACCTCCACCTCCACCCGCGCGGCCAGGTGGGGATCGTGCTCCGGCCAGCCGCCGGGGGCGTGCACGGAGCTGTCGTGCCCGGTGCGCTGCCACAGCTCCTCGGTGATGTGCGGCGCGAACGGTGCCAGGCAGAGCAGCAGCGTCTCGGCGTCGACGACGCGACCACGTCCCGCCGCGGACTCGTGGTCCAGCTCGCGCGCAAACTCCATCAGCTGGGCGATCGCAGTGTTGTAGTGCAGCTCGGCGATGTCCTCGTCGACGCCGCCGATGAGGCGGTGGCGGCGCCGCTCGCGCGCCTCGTCGTCGTCAGCGTCGACCAGCGTGGCTCTCTGGGTGCCGCGCCAGACGCGCTGGAGGAAGCGGCTGATGCCGACGATGCCCTCGTCGCGGAAGTCGCCGCCGGCGGTGTACGGCCCCAGGAACATCAGGTAGAGACGGAAGGTGTCGGCGCCGTACTTCTCGATGTACTCGTCGGGGTTGACCACGTTGCCGCGGCTCTTCGACATCTTGGCGCCGTCCTTGACGATCATCCCGTGAGCGCGGAACTTGGCGAACGGCTCCGGGTCGTTGACCAGCCCCATCTCGTGCAGACCACGCATCACGAAGCGCGAGTAGAGCAGGTGACGCACCGCGTGCTCGTTGCCGCCGATGTACATGTCCACCGGCAGCCAGCGGTTGGTGCGCTCGCGATCGAAGGCCACGTCGTCGAAATCCGTCGAGGGATAGCGCAGGAAATACCAGCTGGAATCGAGGAACGTGTCGCTGACGTCGGTCTCGCGCCGCGCCGGACCGCCGCATCTCGGGCAGGTGACGTTGACCCACTCCTCGACGGTTGCCAGCGGCGACACCCCCGTCCCGGTGGGACGGAAATCGTCGAGCTCAGGGAGCAGCACCGGCAGGTCCTCGTCGGGGACGGCCACCTGGCCATCGGTGGGGCAGTGGATGATGGGGATCGGCGGTCCCCAGTACCGCTGCCGGGAGATCAGCCAGTCGCGCAGCCGGTAGGTGATTGTCGCCTCGCCGCGGTGGGTGTTCTCGAGCATCTCGACGATCCGCCTGCGGGCCTGGTCGGACGGCACGCCGTCCAGCTCGCCGCTGTTGACCAGCGTGCCCTCCCCGGCGTACGCCGCCGCCGCAGGAGCACCACCGCTGATGACCTCGACGATCGGCAGCCCGTGCTCGGTGGCGAAGGCGTGGTCACGCTCGTCGTGGCCGGGCACCGCCATGATCGCCCCGGTGCCGTAGTCGTAGAGGACGTACGGCGCCGACCACACCGGCAGGCGCGCGCCGGTCAGCGGATGGATCGCGGTCGATCCCAGGTCGATCCCGACTGAGAAGTCGGGCTCCGCCTGCGGGCCGGGAAGCCGGTTGCGCCACGCGTTCAGCTCGCCGCGCTTTTCTGTGGGAACGAACTCCTCGAGCTGCGGGTGGTCGGCGGAGATGACCACGAAGGTGGCGCCGAACAGGGTGTCGGGCCGGGTGGTGAAGACAGCGACATCGGGACGCTCGCAGCCCTCGAGGTCGAAGGTGATGCGCGCGCCCTCGCGCCGCCCGATCCAGTTGCGCTGCATCACCTTGACCCGGTCGGGCCAGCGGTCGAGGCCATCCAGCGCGTCGAGCATCTCCTGCGCGTACTTGGTGATCTTCAACCACCACTGGCGCAGCCAGCGGGTCTCGACCACGGAGTCGCAGCGCTCGCAGCGGCCGTGCTCCACCTGCTCGTTGGCGAGCACGGTGAGGCACGACGGGCACCACAGCACCGC
>JANWHI010000122.1 GCA_025450495.1 Candidatus Dormiibacter sp.
GGTTGGACGCCAGGGGCGGATTGGTGCCGCTCGGATACACGGTGAGGTACGACGAATGGGTGCCGTTGGTGGCGGTGACGTTGAGCACGGCGGCGGTGGCGGTGGTCGGGACCGGCGGGCTGCTGGCAGCGCCCCAGATCGGCACGGTGACGCTCCGACCGGCGCCGAGCGACTGGCCCGCCAACGGATACCCAGAGCCCGACCTGCTGTCGGCAACGCGGAAGGGCGGCACGGAGGTGTACACGGCCGGAGCCGGTGGCGGCGGCGCGGCCAGCGGGGCCGCCGGGGTGCCTACTCCGGTGGGGCCGTCGTAGGCGGTCCCGGCGTTGCAGAGGTACGCGTTCGGCGCACAGTCCGTGGACAGCGGCGCGTTGGTGCCCGAGGTGACGTCGTTGACGGCGACGCCCGGCTTGTACCAGGGCTCGCCGCCGTGCAGCCCGGCGGGCTCGCCACCGGACAGAGCGTAGATGCCCGCGATCAGCGGTGCCGACAGGCTGGTGCCGCCGAACACGCCCCAGCCGGTGGAGTCCCAGGTGTCGTACACGGCGAGGCCGGTGTTGGGGTCGGCGTCGGCTGACACATCGGCCACCGTCCGCTTGGCGCAGCCGCTGTCCACCTGCCACGCGGGCTTTGACTCATTGGTGCTGCAGCCACTGCCGCCGCCCCATATGTGTGCCGGTGTGGCCGAGTATTCCCAGGCGGTTTCGGTCCAGCCGCGTGCGGTGCCCCCGTTCTTGGCCAGACTGGTGCCACCGACTGCGGTGACATACGGCGACGACGCGGGGAAGGACGGCGACCCGGCGCTGGGACAACTCGTGTTCGCGTTCTGCTGATAGGGATTACTGGCGGACATGTAACCGAAGTCGCCGCTCGAGGCCGTGATCGGCAGACCGGCGTTGTTGAGGGTGTTGTCGAACTGGACCTAGCCGCTGGGCGACTCACACCCGCCCCAGCTGAGGCTCAGCTCGCTGGCACCCAGACTGGGGGCGGTCGCAATGCTGGCCATGAAGTCGCTGTCGGCGGACGATGCGCCCTCGATGAGGAGGATGTGGCAGAGCGGGCAGGCGGCTGAGACTGCCTGGATGTCGAGGTCGATCTCTGAGCCCCAGCCGTAGCTTGGGTCGTTGCGGTTGGTCGTGCTGGCAGCCGGAGGGAGGGGGCTGGCGCCGCCGCTCTGGTTCGTCTTCCTGAAACAGCCGTTGGCGGTGGTGCACGGGGGCAGGTTCCAGGTGGTGCGGTAGAGCGCGAGGTCCGCCTCAGCGTTGGGGTTGTCGTACGCGTCGATGACGGCGACGGTCTGGTTGCTGCCACCGGAGGAGCCGCCGATGCCATAGGCGCTCTGGACGTCGGCGGGGCTGTAGCCGCTTGAAGGTGCTGTGTTGGACAGCCGGGTCGTCACTCGCTTGCCGTTGGCGGTGACGACTCGAACCATGCAGGCGCGATGGCCGGCCTGGGGCGACCCGCAGAGCCCGACGCTGCTCAGCGCGGGGGTGGCCGCCGGCGCCGGCGCGGCGGCGGCGGGCAGCGTGGTGGCCGGGGAGAGCAGCAGGGCTCCCGCGGCGGCCATGCCGGCCAGGACGCGGGCAGCACGAAAGGAATGCAGGGAAGGCATGCGGGGCCGATGGTAGGAGCCGAGCGCCCGTGCAGACGCGCGCGATGAAATTCGTTGGCCGAGCGTTACCCGGACCTAAGACCGCTGCCACCGTGCTGTGCCCCGCTTCTGTAGCGTGTGTGCTACGATGTGCCACATGGATCGCGAGATCACCCAGCGTGAGCTGCGCAACGACAGTGGCGAGGTGATGCGGGCCGTGGACGCCGGCGCCTCGTTCGTGGTGACCCGCAATGGCACCGCGGTCGCCGAGCTCATCCCGATGCGGAGGCGGCGCTTCGTCTCCGCGACAGCAGTGCTGACGGCCTTCCGCGACACCCCGGCGATCGATCCACGCCGGTTCCGCGCCGACCTGGATGGTGCTGCCGACCAGGACCCCCGGCCACGTGCCTGAGGGGCGCCACCTGCGTGGGCTGATCGACACATCGGTGGTCATCGACCTCCATCGCGTCGCCGCCACAGATCTCCCAGAGCTCGTGGCCGTCTCGGCTGTGTCGATGGCCGAGCTGGCCGCGGGCCCGCACGCCACCGACGACGTCGAGGAACGAGCCCGCCGCCAGGACCTGCTGGTGCGGACGGCGGCAACGTTCGAGGCCGTGCCCTTCGATGACGACGCCGCACGCGCCTACGGTCGCGTGTACGCGGCCGTCGTCAAAGCCGGCCGCAAGGCGCGCGGCCAGCGTGCCTTCGACCTGCTCATCGCGGCGACGGCGATGGCGGCGCGCCTGCCGCTGTACACGCGCAACCCGTCCGACTTCGTTGCACTGGCCGGCCTCCTCGAGGTGGTGGCCACCGAGGTCAGCTGAGCGCGGTCAGCCCGGTGAGGGGTCGGCGAACCGAGCGACGGTGAAGCCGATGCTGAGCGGGACATCGAGCGCGAACATCAGCAGCATCAGGCTGAGCACCAGCAGCGGCGTCCCGCTCGCCCCGTTGTGGATGAACGCGTACTCGATCATGCCGGCGATCACCAGGTAGGCGAGCAGAGCCCAGCGAGCCACGCCGAAGAACACGCTCCAGGCGAAGCCGGGGGTCCGGCGCAGCAGCACCGCGCTCGCCGCGGAGAGGATCGCGCTGCCGGCGAGCAACGCCACCGGGATGGCGAGCGACGACGGCTGGGCAAAGTTGGCGGCCATGACGATGCCGCCGATGATCACCAGGGCGAGCGAGCCGATGGTCAGCTGCGTCACCGGCGGAAGGGTGCGCGCCGGGGCGGCGGTCGCCGGGACCGCGACCTGCGCGGTCACTGCGTGGTGATCCGGGTCATGATCAGCAGGGTCGCGACCTGCATCGCCCCGGTGATACCCGCAGCGAACACGAAGCGCCGCATCAGGCGCGCGATCACCTCACCGTTGGGTCGCGGCTTGTTCATCTCGAACAGGACGGCGACGTTGGCCGGTTCGAGGACGCCCAGCGCGACCGTCGCCATGACCCCGACAACGGCGAACGATGCCACCAGCCACGCGTGGTTGGCGCCGGCCGGGTTGAGGTTGCCGAGGTTGACGGCCACCTGGAAGCCGGCGGCCAGGGTCATCACCACCAGCGTGGGCATGATCAGGACCATCATCGGCATGAACTTCGACGAGAACTCCGCCCGGGCGGGGATCGAGAGCCGGCCGAGGATGGGGCCGATGACGAAGCCGACGAAGAGGTCGATGCCAGTCCACAGGCCGCCCCCGGCGACGTGGTAGAACATCAGCGCCCACTGCCAGTTGGCAGCGATGGCGACGACCAGGAAGACGAGGATCACGCCGACGATCGGCAGCCCCTTGAGCGGCACCACCTGGATGGCGCGGCGGGGCGCGGCGGCGGGTTGGACAGACGGCAGCCCGTCCGCGGTCATCACGGCCACTGCGCGATCCTCCCCCGTGCGTCCGGTGACACCTGGGTCCGGTGACAAGCGCCGGAACGCGCTCCCACGGACAGGGTGAATGTGCCACATTCCGGTGGGGCTGTGGGGATGCGCGGCGGCCAACCGTCCCTCCCCGCGAACACGCGGCCACGGCGGCGCGTTGGCGCGGTGGGCTGGGTCAGGCGACCGACGCCACCAGTCGGTACGCCTGCCTCTGTGTCCGCAAGCAGGCCGAGGAGATGGCTAGTTGTGCAGCCGCTGACACTCCTCGCAGAGTTGATAGCCACCGGTACGGCCCTGGCGCTCGGCGCGGGGAATCTTGCCCGCGATGACGCAGCGATCATTGTTGTGATACCGCCTCTCGGCCTCTGGCTTCTTCAGCTCGTACACGGAATAGAAATCAGCCACTCGCGGCATGGTCAGCGCCTCAGCCCCAGAGCGCCGCGGCGGTCGCGCCGGTGCTCCTCGACGACGGCGCGCAGCGAGCCCAGCGCCCGATGGTCAGCGCGGTACAACCGGCTGGTGGCGTCGCGACGTTCGCTGACCAGGCCGGCGATGACCTGCAGCGGCTCCATCAAGCTTCCCTTGGTCATCGGCGGCACGTTATTGTAGTCGCGACTGAAATAGGGGCGCCTCACCACCGGAGCAACCCATGTTCTTCGCCGAACCCGCATGACGCCGGTTCGGTGCCGCGCCGGCGCTTGAGCGATGGCGGTCGACGTCCACACCCAGATCGACATCGACACACCTCGCGCTGTCGTGGCCGCATACGCCGCCGACCCGGACAACGCCACCGCCTGGTACAAGAACATCACGTCGGTCGACTGGAAGACGCCCAGGCCGCTGGCGGTCGGCTCGCGGGTCGCGTTCGTGGCGCAGTTCCTTGGCCGCCGCCTCGCGTACACCTACGAGGTCACCGAGATGGTGCCCAACCAACGCTTCGTGCAGCGAACGGCTGAGGGCCCGTTTCCCATGGAGACGACGTACACATGGGCCGACAACAGCCGCGGGGGCACGACCATGACGCTGCGCAACCGCGGCATGCCCGCCGGTTTCTCGCGACTCGCGGCACCATTGATGGTCGGCGCCATGCGACGAGCGAACCGCAAGGACCTGGCCCGCCTCAAGGCGATTCTCGAGGCAGCCTGACGGCGCCCCACCGTCACTCCTCGCGCAGCACCTCCACCAGCCGCGTCCGCCGCAACACGGCTCCCGCGACGAGCGAGGCGGCCACGGCGACCACCAGCACCAGCCCGAGCAGCACCGCCACCGACAGCGCCGGCACCGTCACGCCCGCCGGCGGGATGGTGAACAGCGGCCGCAGGATCTGCACGAACACGAGCGCCATCGCTGTGCCCACCACGCCGCCGACCACGATGCTCGCCACCGCGACCAGCAGCGCCTCCGCGATCACCAGCGACACCAGGTGGCGCATGCGGATGCCGAGCGCACGCATGGTGATGTGCTCCTGGCGACGGCGCAGCAGCAGCCCGAACACGAAGATGGCGATGCCGAGCGCGCTGAGCAGCACCGTGTACAACCCTTCGAGCCTGCCCAGCCCGTCGATGTTCAGCGCGGATAGGGTCGACTGATCGCGGTTGATCGCGGTGCCGGTGGTGTCGATCAGCAACGGCGTGGTGCGCCCCGGCCCGCCGCGTAGCGACGCGGCAACCGCCGATGCGGTTGCGTCATTGCCACCGGTGTCGAGGAGGTACAGCGTCGGCGACGCGTGGACAGCGGCCGTGTATCCGGCCAACGAGCCGACCATGTCCACCCCCGCCGGAAAGCCCGGGAAGCTCGTGTACATGCCGACATCGAGCAGGGTGGCAGGCACCGCTGCACCACCGCCCGGCGCGGGCAGCTGCACCCGCACATGGTCGCCGACCGCGATGTTGAAGGTGCGCGCCAGCTCCTGGTCGACGAGCACCGCCGCGGGGTTGGACGACAGCGCGCTCATCGCCTGCGCCGGGGTGATCCCGACAAGGAAGCTGGGGTGGATGTCGGCCACGTTCGGAAAAGTTGAGGGATCGATCGCGATCATGGTGCGCTTGTCCGTTCCCACCAGCACCGATGACGATTCGATGACCGCGCTCACCGCCCGCACCCCCGGCACCGCCAGAGTCGCTGCAAACGACGGCGGCACGGCCTGCCCGGACGTCGGCGTCACGCGCACGTCAGCCCCGTTGACGAACCGTGCGTCGCTGAGCTTCTCGGCCTGGTAGGTCCGGGCGA
>JANWHI010000123.1 GCA_025450495.1 Candidatus Dormiibacter sp.
CGGTGGTGTCGCCCATGGCGCTCACCACCACCACCACGCGGTCCGCCGCGCGGCGGGTCTGGGCCACGCGCTCGGCGACCAGGTGCAGCATGGCGACGCCCGCGAGGCTGCTGCCGCCGTACTTCTGCACGACGACGGTCACGCGCGCACCTCGACACGCGAGCCGAAGTTGCGCGGGCGGAGCACCAGCACAGTGCCGGCGACAGCGAGCCCCCTGGCGGCGTCACCGAGCGCTGCTGTGACGGGTGCGGGATCGCGGGCGGTCAGCGCCAGGATCGACGGGCCCGCGCCGGCCAGGCACGCACCGTCCGCGCCGCCGCTGTAGGCAGCGTCGATGAGCGAGGCCATCGCCGGGAACAGCGCGGCCCGTTGCCCCTGGTGCCAGCGGTCGTCCATGGCTTCGCGAAGCGCTCCGTAGTCGCGCAGCAGCAGCGCCCGCACCAGCAGCGCGCAGCGGCCGGCGTTGAACAGCGCGTCCTGGCGCGAGAACGATGTCGCCACCACCTCGCGCGCGGCCGTTGTGGCCAGGCGCGCGTCGGGCGCGAACACCACCGCGTGAAGCTCGTCGGGCACGTCGCAGCGGGCCGGGGCTGCCCCGGGTGCGCAGATGGCCAGGCCACCGAGCAGCGCGGCCGCGGCGTTGTCGGCGTGGCCCTCGAAAGCGGCAACGCAGTCGATGATCTCCGGCTCGCTCCAGGGCGCGCGGTGCAGGGCCACCGCGGTGAGCACGCCGCTCAGCGCCGCCGCCGCGCTCGATCCCAGGCCTCGGCCCATCGGGATGTCGTTGCGACAGCGCAGCCGCACCCCCCGCTCAGATTCGGCCACGCCCAGGCGCGCGCAGGCCTCGACGTAGGCACGCGCCACCAGGTTGCGCAGCGGGTCGAGCAGCTCGGCGTCATCCTCGCCGTCGACCTCCACTGTGACCGATCCACCGTCGATCGCCTGCGCGACGACCTCGTTCTGCAGTTGCAGCGCCAGCCCGAGCAGGTCGAAGCCGGGTCCGAGGTTGGCCACCGTCGCCGGGACGCGCACGGTGCTCTTCATCGCAGCCCCAGCGCCGCGGCGATCGCCCCGACGCCGCCGTCGACGAGCATCGGCGGCGGCAGGCCCTCGACAGCAACCGCCGGGTCCTTGAGCCCGTTGCCGGTGAGCACACACACCACGGCTGTCCCCGCCGCCACGGTGCCCTCGGCCACCGCCCGGCGCAGAACCGCCAGAGTTGCGGCCGACGCCGGCTCGCAGAACACGCCCTCGAGCGTGGCGAGGTCGTGCTGCGCGCGAAGGATGTCGCCGTCGCTCACCGCCAGGATGGCACCCTCGGACTGGTCGCGAGCGTCGATGGCGCCCTGCCATGAAGCCGGGTTGCCGATGCGGATCGCGGTGGCGACGGTTTCCGGAGCATCGATGGGGTGGCCGACCACCAGCGGCGCCGCGCCATCCGCCTGGGCGCCGAGCATGCACGGCAGGCGGCTGCACAGCCCCTCTGCGCGGTACTCGCGAAACCCCCGCCAGTAGGCGGTGATGTTGCCCGCGTTGCCGACTGGGATGGCCAGCACCTCGGGCGCGTCGCCGAGCTCGTCGACCAGCTCGAAGGCGGCCGTCTTCTGGCCCTCGATGCGATGCGGGTTGACGGAGTTGACCAGCGTCATCGGCAGCTTCTCGGCGAGCTGACGCACTGCGTCGAGGGCCTCGTCGAAGTTGCCATTGATGGCCAGAACTTCGGCGCCGTGAACTTGCGCCTGCACCAGCTTGCCCCTCGCGATCCTCCCCGACGGGATCACCACGATGGTGCGCAGCCCGAAGCGCGCGCCGTAGGCGGCCGCCGACGCCGAGGTGTTGCCGGTGCTGGCGCACACCAGCGCGGTGCTGCCGGCCTCCAAAGCACGCGCCACCGCCACCACCATGCCGCGGTCCTTGAACGAGCCGGTGGGGTTGAGCCCCTCCAGCTTGAGGTGGAGGCTGGCCAGCCCCAGCTCGCCACAGAGTCGTGGTGCCCCTACGCAGGGAGTCTCGCCCTCGAACATGGTGATCGGCGGCGTGTCCGCGGTCAGCGGAAGGCGCGCCCGGTAGCGCGCGATCACGCCGCTGCGGATCGCCATCAGCCGGGTCCCAAGCAGTCCATCACCGCGGCCACCTCGTCGACCGCGGGCAGCGAATCGAGCGTCTGCGTGGCGCGCTCGAGCATCTCCCCGGTGACTGGTCCGGTCAGCACAGCGAGATCTGCCGAACGGTCCGGCGCTGCCACGGCCAGCACCGGGACGCCGCGATCCTCGAGCGCCTGGGTGACCATCGCAGCGGCCTCGGCCACCTCCCTCAGGCGCACGCGAATGTAGGCGCAGCGTTCCGTGGCTGCGCCGTCGCCGACGCCCAGTCGCCGGGTTGGGACCCGGGGCGGTTGCTGTGGCGCTCGGACAGTCGCGACGATGTCGGACACCACCGCGCTCGCGGTGCTGTCGCCGCCGCCGCCGAGCCCGCTCAGCAGCACCCGACCCGCCAGGTCGGCGTTCACGAGCAGCGCGTTGTCGGCATCGTCGATGCCCGACAGCGCATGCCCGGCGAGCACCACCGTCGGGCGCACCGAGAGGCAGAGCACCTCCGCCACGAGGGTGGCCTGGCCGACCAGCTTGACGCTCCCGCCGAGGCTCTGGGCGGTGGCGATGTCGATGGCTTCGACAGCACCGATCCCCGTGGTGGCGACGTCCCCGGGGCCCAGCGGAGCGGCGAACGCCAGCCGGCTGAGCAGCACCAGCTTGGCCGTGGCGTCATGGCCGTCGACGTCGGTGCTGGGGTCCGCTTCCGCGAAGCCACGTTGCTGCGCCTGCGCCAGCGCGGCGGCAAAGCTGAGGCCGTCGCGCGCCATGGCGCTGAGGATGATGTTGGTGGTGCCGTTGATGATCATCTGCAGGGAGCTGATCCGGTCACCGCGAAGGCTGTCGGCGAGTAGCGCCACCACCGGCAGCCCGCCCCCCGCCGCCGCTTCGTAGCGCAGCGAGACGCCCATCTCCGCGGCGAGCGCGAACAGCTCCAGGCCGTGCGCGGCCAGCGCCGCTTTGTTGGCGGTCACCACCGGCTTGCGCAGCCGCAGAGCGCGGTCAATCAGTGCGCTGGCGCGGTCGACGCCGCCCATCACCTCGACCACGATCGCCACCGCGTGGTCGTCGACCAGAGCCTCGGGGTCGCCGTCCAGCCGCACTGCCGGCGGGGCGACGTTGCGGGGACGGGCCGGGTCGCGCACCGCCACGCGGCGGAGCAAGGGGATCGCCCCGGCTCGGTCGCCGAGCAGCTCCCACTCGTCGACGAGGCGGCGCGCCACCGCCGACCCCACGGTGCCGAGCCCGATCAGACCAACCCCGACCTCTGCCGCCATCGCCGCAGGAGTCTAGGGGTGTGGCTGTCGGGTCAGATCAGGTGGCGCTTCCACGCCTGGAGGACTGCGGCGGCCCGGTCGCGGCAGTCGAGCTTGGCGAAGATGTTGCTGACGTGCGTCTTGACGGTGTTCTCGCTGACGAACAGCGCGGTGGCGATCTGGGCGTTGTTGTGGCCATCGGCCATCAGCCGGAGCACCTCGAACTCGCGCGCTGTGAGGCCGGCGTCGTCGCGCGCTGCGTCCACCATCTCCGGGTCGAGCAGGGATTCGCCCGCGGCCACCGCGCGGATGGCACCCGCCAGCTCCTCGCGCGACGAGTCCTTGAGAAGGTAGCCGCGTGCGCCGGCGCGCAGCGAGGGAAAGATGTAGTCCTCGTTGCGGTACGTGGTCAGCACGATGACGCGCGCCTCGGGATCGTCGGCGCGGATCCGGCGGAGCGCCTCGATGCCGTCCAGGACGGGCATCTGCACGTCGAGAAGTGTGATATCGGGATGCTCGCGGCGCGCCATCATCACCGCCTCCTCCCCGTCGGCGGCCCGGGCGACCACCTCGATGTCGTCCTCGAGCTCGAGCATGGTGATCAGCCCCTCGCGCACCACGGGGTGATCGTCGGCGACGAGCACCCGGATCACGCGCTGGCCGCCGTCTGCTGGGCTTCCAGCGGGACGCGCACCGAAACCCGTGTGCCGCCCTCCCGCTGGCTGGTGACCTCGAGCCCGGCCCCGATCAGGCGGGCGCGCTCGTGCATACCGACCAGCCCGAAGCGGCCGGCCTTGGGCTCGCCCTCGTCGTCGACGTCGAACCCGGAGCCGTCGTCGCTGATCGACACCAGCAGCTCCCCGTCGCCGGCGTGGAGCTCGACCTCGACAAGGTGGGCGCCGCTGTGGTGCCCGGCGTTGGCCAGCGCCTCCTGGACGATGCGGAAGACAGCCACCTCCGACTGCGGAGCGAGCGCCAGGTCACGGGGGACACCGTCGTTGCGCACCCTGACCGCGATGCCGGTGCGCGTGCCGAAGCGCTCGGCCTCGAGGGTCACGGCGGCGGTCAGCCCGGCCGCCTCCAAAGGCATCGGGCGCAGGTTCCACACGCTGCGCCGCGCCTCCCGGAGGGCCAGCCGTGCCTGCTCGCGGGCGGCGACGACCAGGTCGCGGGAGCGCTCCCCGCGGTTGCGACTCTGCATCACCTCGGCAGCCTCGAGCTGGAGGACGATGCCGGTGAGCTGTTGAGCCAGCGTGTCGTGGATCTCCCTGGCCAGGCGGGTGCGCTCCTCGAGAACGGCGAGCTCACGACCCTCGGCGGCGAACTGGGCGGTGCGCAGCGCCAGGCCGACCTGGTCGGCGACGGCGCCGAGCAGGATGCGGATGCGCTCGGGCACCTGGATAGAGGAGGACACCAGTGCGGCGAGGGCGCCCAGCGGCGCCCCGCCGGCCCCGACCGGGATGGCCACGACCCGTCCGGCGGCCGATTGGCGCACCGTCAACGCCTTCGCGCCCAGGGCCACGGCCACCCCCTCGGCCATCTCGTCGGCAGCCTCCCCGAGCCGGGCCGGGTGGTGGGTGACCATCTGGGGAAGGTCGTGGGCCATGGTGTAGCCCGCGGCGGCGGCCACCGGCAGGATCACTCTCACCGCCTCGACGGCTCCAGATAGGAGTTCAGCGGGGTCGAGCGACCGGGTCAGGGTGGCGGCCAGGGCGTTCAGCGCGACCAGCTCCTCGTTGCGGTCACGCAGCTCCTCAGTCCGGTCGGCCACGCGACGCTCGAGCTCGAGGGCGGCGGCGAGCAGCGCCTCCCTCGAGGAGTTGATCTCGCGGCGCATTCGCTCCAGCGCCTCACTGAGCAGGCCAACCTCGTCGTCGCCCTGGGGCGGCACCGGTTCGTCGGTGTGTCCCTGGGCGAGGCGTTCGGCCGAGGTGGTCAGGGCGCGCACCGGACCAAGCAGGCGGCGGGAGAAGAGCGCGGCGAGAAGGATCGCGATCACCCCGATGACCACTGCCAGCGGCAGTAGCTGGAGGAGCAGGATGCGGCGGACGCCGTTGCGGATCCCGTCACCGAGGGAGGCGGCCGCCGGGGCGAGGTCGCGCGTCGGCACCACCGTCGCCAGGGTCCAGTGGACGTCGTTCACGGGGGCGGTGAACAGCTCGCGGGGGACGCCACCGATGGTGGCGGCGATGACCTGCGGGTTGCGGATGGTCAGCTGGTTCACGGATATCCCGGGAGATGCAAAGGGGCTGCCCGGGAATCCGGTGGCGAGGCCGAAGTCGCTGATCGCGCCGTTGCCAGCGCTGAGCCAGCGTCCGCTCGAGCTGAGCAGCACGGGGTAGGCGTCCGGGAGCGTCGACACCGACGATGGCAGCATCCCGGCGATCGCCACGCTGGACAGCTCGGCGCCGACGAGCAGGTCACTGTTGGAGGGCAGGGCCGTCCACAGGGTCACCGAGGAACCGCTGCTGAACGCCGCGGTGTCGATGTCACTCCAGGCGGGGTAGACGGGGTTCTTGGCGGCATCGCCGCCGACGGTGGCGACCGCCTCGGTGACCTGGGGATCGAGGAGGCGGACGGGATCGATGCGGTCGTTCTCGAGCAGGGTGGTCAGCGCGGCGGGATCGACGATGGGTGTCTCGGTCAGCTCGTGGTCGACTCGGCCGTACAGCCACACCGCGGTGACCGTGGGGTGGCGCTTGCGGAGCGCATCGAGCGCGGCGGCGATGGCGGGGCGGCTGGCGCCGAGCGGGTCGGCCACGCTGCCGACGCCACGGAGGAGAGGGCTCTGCGCGCCCACCAGCGTGATCGCCGGTCCGCCCGGAGCCAACAGGCGTGTCCCACCGATGATGGGGCGGACCGGCTGGATGGCGGGCCGGCTGCCCTTGACCAGGGGGTCCACGGTCGCGGCGACCTGGCCCAGATCGGAGCCAAGGCTGTCGAGGAGGGTCTGCAGCGTGCCCGCACCGTCGTTTGCCGCGGTGCTCTCATGCCGCTCCGCATCGGCGACGATGGTGCTGTGCGCCTCGTCGACGGTGGTCTGGTTGACCTCGGCGAGCTCGGCGCCGACCAGGGCGGTGAGCGCCGCCAGCGGCAGCAACGCCACGGCGAGCATGGCGATGAGGATCCGCCGGTTGAGACGGCGCGATCGCGACCTGCGCGCGAACAAACGGATCATGAAGCCGGCTTCGAGTATACGAGCCCGCTTCGCGCATCCCGAAGAAGATCACCCCAACGGGTGATGGCGGAGCAGCCCCCCGGCTGCCAGAATGCGGCCCCTAGCCGCCGCTTTGGGGTGGCAATGTTTGGCGCGGGACGGAATGCCCGGCCGGGAGAGAGACGCGTATGAAACATCGACGGATAGCAATGGCACTGGCTGTGCCGGCGCTGATTGCCACCGCCTGCGGCAGCGGAGGGGGCAACAGCCCGAGCGGCCAGGCGCTGTCGCCCAACCAGGTGTTCAGGTTCCCCATCGTCAACGATGTCAAGACGCTGGATCCCGGACACGTCTCTGACGCCGTCTCCATCGAGCCCGTCCGGAACATGTTCGACGGCCTCTACAAGTTCGACGACAACCTCAAGCTGGTTCCGGACATCGCCACCGGCCAGCCCGACGTCTCCTCTGACGGTCTGACCTACACCTTCCACATGCGTCATGACGTCAAGTTCTCCAACGGGGACCCGGTGACGTCGGCCGACGTCCTCTACAGCTGGAACCGGGCCGCGCGGCTCAACGATTCTTACGGCATCGTCTTCCAGCCGATCGTCGGCTACACAGCCGTCGCGCCGGCGACCGGCACCCCGACGGCCACCACGCTGTCCGGCCTCACCGCCCCTGACACATACACAGTCAAGGTGGTCCTGACGGCGCCAGCCGGCTACTGGCTGACCGAGGTGGGACTGTGGACGATGGACGTCCTCGACCAGAAGGTGATCCCCGGAGACACCGACAAGACCTGGTGGACCAATCCGGCCACCGCGATCGGCACCGGTCCCTACAAGCTGACCGCGTACGTCCCCAAGGACCACCTCTCCTTCGCTCCCGTCCAGAACTGGTGGGGCGGCAGCACCGGCCACCTGACCGACATCGAGATGCAAGTTCTCGCCGACCAATCGAGCCAGGTGACCAAGTACCAGAGCGGCGGCTACGACTCGGTCGGGCCGGCCGACACCTACCCACCGCTGGACGCCGTCCGGAACTTCCAGGCGAACCCGGCCCTCTCGAGCCAGTTCGTCAACATCCCCGGCGCGCGCACCACCTGGGTCGGCTTCAACTTCAACCATGGTCCGTTCGCGCCCCCGCCGGGCAACATCGACGATCCCGTCTCCCTGGCCGGCCGGCGCGCCTTCAGTGAGGCGATCGACCGCACCCAGCTCGTCAACGTCGCGTGTGGCCCCGGCGGCATCGTCTGCAAGCCGGCGACCGGAGGCGTGATCAGCAAGGGCCTCCAGGGCTACCTCGGCGACAACCAGGACCCGACCGCAGTGTTCGACGCCACCAAGGCCAAGGCCGACCTGCAGACATGGGACCCCAACAGCACCAAGCGCGCGGGTCTCGTCTACTGGTACAACACCGGCACTTC
>JANWHI010000124.1 GCA_025450495.1 Candidatus Dormiibacter sp.
CCTGGCCAGGTGCTCTTCGAGTTGGTTCCGCCGGGACAGGCCCTTCAGCCACGCTGATCACAAGCAACGGCGCAGCCGAGCCGAGCCGCACGCACCGCCAAGGGGCCAGCGCGTGCGGTCGGCCCGCGGGTCAGGCCTGCGGCGGCGGCTGGAGCACGGCGAACGCGGCCTGTTCGGAGTCGAGCACGACCGCGAACCTCCCGACCTCCGGGATGTCATCCGGCCCGGCGATCACCGTCCCACCGAGCTCCTTGACCTTCGCCACCGTGGCATCACAGTTGTCCACGGCGATGTAGATCAGCCAGTGTGGCGCGGGGGATCCCATGAGCCCGGCCAGCCCCGCGAAGTCCTCGCCACCGTCGCGAGAGAACGTCGTGTACTCGCCACCGGGCATCGACTGCGTCTTCGGCTCCCAGCCGAAGACCTCCGTGTAGAAACGCTTGGCGGCGTCGGTCTCGTCGCTGTGCAGCTCGATCCAGCACACCGCGCGCGCCTGACCGTATACGCCCCACCCGGTCATCTCGCCCGGCTGCCACAGCCCGATCGCGGCACTCACGGGGTCCTTGATCACCGCCATCGAACCGTGCGTCTTGACGTCCATCGGCTCCATGAGCACCTCGCCACCGGCCGCCTTGACCGCGTCGACCGTGGCGCGCACGTCAGACACGCCGATGTACGGCAGCCAGGAGTTCGGCGCGGGATTGTCGCCCAGGTCCATGACCCCGCCGACCGCCTTGCCGTCGAGCTCGTACACGGTGTAGCCGCCGAGGTCAGGGTCGGGGTCCGTGGAGGTCGTCCAGCCGAACAGCTCGCTGTAGAAGCGCTTCGACGCCTCCAGGTTCCTGGTGCCCAGGTCCATCCATACCGGCTTGTTGGTCGTCGCGACCGCTGTCTCGCTCATGGGGAATCCTTCATGTGGTCTCTTGGCTCGTGGCGCCCAGTCTGCGCCTTTGACTCAGGCGCTGCCGCAACTCGTCGGCCAGGCGGGAGATGAGCAGACCAGCCGTCTCGTCTATGGTGCAGCCCGATGAAGTACCCCACCGACCCGCGCGTTGACGCCTACATCGGCCGGCTGCCGCAGTGGCAGCGGAGGATCTGCCGCGAGGTCCGCAACCTGGCCCATGCAGCCGACCCCGAAGTCACCGAGACCGTCAAACGGACCATTCAGCCCTACTTCGTCCTCAACGGCAACATCTGCGCCCTGCTGGCGGCCAAGGACCATGTCAACATCTTTCTCTACGACGGCGGCATCGTCCCCGATCCCGACGGGATCATCACCGCCGGCCACGACAACAAGACCGCCCGCACGGTCGCCGTCCGCGAGAACGAGGCCCTCAACGCCCGGGCGCTGGCCGCCATGTTCAAGCACATCATCGCCAACAACCGCGCCGGGGGCTGGCGCAGGTTGAAGAGCGAGACATGAGGAGAGTGATGCGTTTTCACCGAGCAATCGTCGCGGGAGCAGGCGTCGCAACGCTGCTCGCCTGCGCAGGCTGCAGCAGCGGGACCAGGATCGGCCCGAGCAGCCCCGCCGGGACTCCGAATGCTGAGGCGAGCAAGGCCGCCGCCACCATCTTCGCGGACAGCATCGCGGCGATGGGCAAGGCCACCAGCGTCCACTTCAAGGGGCCGATCGCCGGGATCTTCTTCGACGCCGACATCGGCAAGGGCAATTTCACAGGCACGACCAACCAGGGAGGCAAGGTCTTCGACATCGTCTACCTCGCCGATCCCGGGGGCGTGCCCAGCAAAGCCCGCATCTTCGTCAAGGCCTCCGCCAGGGTGTGGGCCACCTCCTCATCGCCCGCGATCGGCGCCTGTGTCGGTGACAAGTGGCTGATGCTCGATCCGGCGACCGCCGGCGCCAACGCCCCGTCGCCGAGCGGCGCGGCGCGACTCACGGCCGACGCCGGTCAGCTGGGCGACCTCGCCGGCTTCGCCAACGCCCTGGGCACCTCACCCGGCGTGCTCAGCAAGGGGGCAACCGGCACCGCCAATGGCACCACTGTGATCGCCATCACGAGCAACTCGGGCGCGTCCGCATTCGTCGCCACTGAGGGTCCTCCGTACCTCCTGCGTCTCAGCGGCATCAGCAGCGGCCAGTCCCAGACTCTCGACTTCACCAACTGGAACGGTGGTGCGCAGTTCACCGCCCCGAGCGGAGCGCGGTCCCTGACGACGGCCCTCGCCGCCTGCCCGGGCGCCGCCACACCGGGCGCGACCCCCACCCCGTAGGCCGCCGGCGACCGTGATCGGCGCGACCATCGACAGCCTTGATGAGGTCGATCGCAAGACCGCCAAGCTCATCCGTCGCGCCCTCGCGGCCGATGAGGTGGTCAGCCTCTGGGCGAAAGGCCTCGAGGACCAGGTGGTGGCGCTCACCGACCGGCACGTGTTCATCGTCAAGCGTGGCGCCCGTGCCGGCGCCGGCGCCCCGCTGCGCGCCATGGTCAGCACCCTGGACTACGACACCATCCTCGGCGCGGAGGTGATTCTCGGCGTGGGCACAGGCATGTTCGAGATCAGCGCCGCTGGGATGCCCGGGGTCGATGCGTGGTCGTGGGGCGGCAGGTTGCGGCGGTCGCGGGCGCCCGACCTGCCCAACGCATTCGCCATCGCTCAGAGCCAGGCCGACGAGTTCCAGCAGGTGGTGGAGGCAATCCAGGCGCGCATCCGCTGAGGGGTCGTGCGCGGCTGCGCATCAGGCGCTGGCGGCCGTCTCCTCACGCGACCGCTCCGCGAGCAGGATGCCGTACTCGAACGCGTCGGCCAGGGCCGCCCACGACGCCTCGATGATGTTGGTGCTGCACCCCACCGTCGACCAGCGGCGGTGATGATCACCGGACTCGATGAGCACGCGCACGACGGCGGCGGTGCCGTCCTGTCCGTCGAGCACGCGGACCTTGTAGTCGAACAGCTGGGTCGTCGCCGTCTCCGGGAAGGATGGTGAGAGGGCCTTGCGCATCGCCGCGTCGATGGCGTTGACCGGTCCGTTGCCTTCGGCAGCGGTGTGCACGACCGCACCGGCGACGCGCAGCTTGACGGTCGCCTCGCAGACCGGGGCACGACCCTCGCGCTGTTCGACGAGCGCGATGTAGTCGACCAGCTCGAACGGTGGCTTCTCGCCGCGGGCGCGCTGGACGAGCAGCTCGAAGGAACCGTCGGCGCCCTCGAACGCGTACCCCTGGTGCTCCAGCTCCTTGATCCGCGCGGTCACGCGCCGCACCAGCGCGCGGTCCTCCCCGAGGTCGATGCCGAGCTCGTCGGCGCGGTCGAGGATGTTGGCGCCGCCAGACTGCGAGCTGACCACGCTGCGGGTGTGGTTGCCGACCGCGCTGGGATCGATGTGCTGGTACGCGTACGACGCCTTGCGCATGGCGTCGACGTGCTGGCCGCCCTTGTGCGTGAACGCCGCGGCGCCGATGTAGGGCGCGTTGATCGGCGGGTTGAGGTTGGCGATCTCGGCGACGTCGCGGGCCACAGAGAACAGGTGGCGGAGCTGTTCGCCGTCCACCACCGCATATCCCATCTTCAGCTGCAGCGCGGGGATCACCGTGCAGAGGTTGGCGTTGCCGGTGCGCTCGCCGTACCCGTTGATGCAGCCCTGTACCTGCACGGCGCCGGCCCGCACCGCGGCCAGCGTGTTGGCCACTGCGCACCCGGTATCGTCGTGGCAGTGAATGCCAAGCACCTCGCCGAACTCTGCGCTGGCCCGGCCCGTGACCGAGGCAACGCCGTCAGGCAGGGTGCCGCCGTTGGTGTCGCAGAGCGCGACGCGGTCCGCACCACCCGCGAGCGCTGCCTCCAGGCAGCGGATCGCGTAGTCAGGATCGGAACGGTGACCGTCGAAGAAATGCTCCGCGTCGAAATACACCTCGCGGCCGGCGGCCACCAACCAGGCCACGGACTCCTCGATCATCCGGAGGTTCTCATCCAGCGAGGTGCGCAGCACGTCATGCACCTGCTGATCCCAGCTCTTGCCGACCAGTGTGACGATGGGCGCCGCCGAATCGAGCAGGGCGCGCAGCTGGAGGTCGTCCTGGGGCCGCACGCCGGGCCGGCGCGTGGCCCCGAACGCGGCCAGTCGGGCGTGCTCGAACCGGATGCCTCGCGCATTGGCGAAGAACTCGGTGTCGGTCTGGTTGGCGCCCGGCCAGCCGCCCTCGATGACGCTGACCCCGATGCGGTCGAGGTGCTCGGCGATGCGCAGCTTGTCGGACACCGAGAAGTTGATCCCCACCCCCTGGGCCCCGTCACGCAGGGTGGTGTCGTAGATCTCCAGCGTCACTGGACAACACCTGCGGCGGTGGGGAGGTACGCCGGCAGGGCGGCAACGACCGCGGCGCCCGCGGCCGACGTCGACATGCTGCCGCCCAGGTCAGCGGTGAGCACGTTGTCGTCGATGCAGGAGTCGACCGCGGCCTCGATGGCCGCGGCCAGGTCGCCGCGCTCCAGCGAATGGCGCAGCAACAGCGCAACGCTGAGGATGGCTCCGTACGGGTTGGCCACGTCCATGCCGGCGATCTCGGGCGCGCTGCCGTGCACAGGCTCGAACAGCCCGGGACCCGAGTCCCCGAGGCTCGCGGACGGGAGCAGGCCGAGCGACCCAGCCAGCACCGCCGCCTCGTCGCTGAGGATGTCACCGAAAAGGTTCTCGGCGACGACCACGTCGATCTCCCGCGGCCGCTGCACCAGCCGCATCGCGAACGAGTCGACCAGCGCGTGCTCGAGCGTCACCGTCGGGTACTCCTGCGTCAGCGCGCTCACCGCGTCTCGCCAGAGCTCGCCGGTGGCCAGGACGTTGGCCTTGTCGACGGACGTGAGCTTGCCGCGACGCTGCGCCGCCAGGGCGAAGGCGACACGCGCGACACGCTCGACCTCGTCGCGTGTGTAGACGATGCTGTCGACCGCGGAGTCGGCCTCGCGGCGCTTCGGCTTGCCGAAGTACGCGCCACCGGTGAGCTCGCGGACCACGACTAAGTCGACGCCGCGAACCACGTCGGCGCGCAGCGGGGTGCGGTCGGCCAGTCGTGGGTGGACACGCACCGGGCGCAGGTTGGCGAAGACGCGCAGGCCGGCCCGGAGCGCCAACAGTCCGGACTCGCAGCGCTGCGCGCCGCTGAGATGGTCCCACCGCGGGCCGCCGACGGCGCCGAGCAGGACCGCGTCGGCCGCCTGGCAGGCCCGCAGCGTCTCCGCCGGCAGGGGGGTGCCGGTCTCGTCGATGGCGCGCCCACCGATGAGATGCTCGGCAACCGTCAGCTCGAGGTCCGCCGCCTCGGCCACGGCGCGGAGCACGGCGATCGCCTGCGCGGTGACCTCGGCGCCGACGCCGTCGCCGGGCAGGGCGACCACGTGCACGCTCATGCGCGTTGCTCCACGCGGGAGACGTCGGGCATCCACGACGGCCGCGTCGCCTCGTACACCGAGATCTCGTCGAGGCTGTGCAGCGTCAGGGTGATGTCGTCGAGACCATCGAGCAGCAGGCGCCGCTGCGTCGCCTCGAGGCGAAACCCAAAGCGCAGGTCGCCGGCGCTGACCGTGCCGTCCTCGAGGTCGACGACGCACTCGACACCCGGGTCCTCTGCGGCGAGGTCGAGCAGCGCGCGCACCTCGTGCTCGGCCAGCGTGACGGGTAGCAGCCCGCAGCTGAGCGCGTTGCCATGAAAGATGTCGGCGAACGACGGCGCGATCACGGCGCGGAAGCCGTGGTCCTGCAGTGCCCACACCGCGTGCTCGCGCGACGATCCGCAGCCGAAGTTCCGGCCCGCGAGCAGGACCGTCCCGGTGCGGTACACGGGATCGTTGAGCACGAAGGCCGGACGCTCGGCGCCGCTGCCATCGTAGCGCCACTCGTGGAACAGGAACGCGCCGTAGCCGGTGCGCTCGATGCGCTTGAGGAACTGCTTGGGGATGATCTGGTCGGTGTCGACGTCGGAGCGGTCCAGCGGCACCAGCGTGCCGTGCTCGCAGCGGAACGGCTTCATGACGCCACCTCGGCAACATGCCCGACGAAGCGGCGCACGTCGGTGATGCGCCCCTCGATGGCGGCGGCCGCGGCCATCGGCGGCGACACCAGGTGGGTGCGCCCGCCGCGCCCCTGGCGGCCCTCGAAGTTGCGGTTGCTGGTGCTGGCGCACCTCTCCCCCGGCTTGAGGATGTCGGGGTTCATGCCCAGGCACATCGAACAGCCGGCATCGCGCCACTCAGCGCCGGCGCAGCGGAAGATGCGGTCGAGCCCTTCGCGCTCGGCCTGTCGCTTGACCTGCTGCGAGCCGGGAACGACGAGCACGCGCACCCCGGCCGCGACACGACGGCCCTCCATCACGCCGGCAGCACTGCGCAGGTCCTCGATCCGCGCGTTGGTGCACGAGCCGATGAACACGGTGTCGATGGCCACCTCCTCCATCGGCGTGCCTGCTCGCAGTCCCATGTACTCCAGCGCGCGCGCTGCGGATTCGCGCTCGGCCGGGTCGGCGAAGCTATCGGGGTGCGGGATGCTGTCGGTTACCGCCACCGACTGCGCCGGGGTCGTGCCCCAGGTCACCGACGGGGCCAGGTCAGCGGCCGCGATGCTGACCTCACGCGCGTAGGCTGCGCCGTGGTCGGTGGCCAGCGTGCTCCACGCCGCCCCCGCGTCGTCCCACGCCTGGCCCTGCGGCGCGAACGGCCGCCCGCTGAGGTACGCGATGGTGGTGTCGTCAGGCGCGATCATCCCGGCGCGGCCGCCGGCCTCGATGGTGAGGTTGCACAGCGTCATCCGCTGCTCCATCGACATGCGCCGCACCACCGAGCCGGTGTACTCGACGACATGCCCGCGGGCGCCCGCCGTGCCGATGCGGCGGACCACGCCGAGCGCGACATCCTTGGCGGTCACCCAGAGTGGCAGCTCGCCGTCGATGCGCACCTCCATTGACATCGGCCGCGCGGCGCGCAGCGCCTGCGTGGCCAGCACGTGCTCGACGTCGGTGGTGCCGATGCCGAAGGCCAGCGCTCCGAAAGCCCCGTGCGTCGCCGTGTGGCTGTCACCGCACACGATGGTGGTGCCAGGCAGGGTGAGCCCGAGCTCAGGCCCGATGACGTGCACGATGCCCTGCCAGCGGTGGCCGACCCCGTAGCACGCGATGCCGAACTCCGCGCAGTTGCGCCGCAGCGCCTCCACCTGCGCGGCGCTGATCTGGTCTTTGATGGGCGCCAGCTGGTCGATGGTGGGCACGTTGTGGTCCATCGTCGCCACCGTCAGGTCGGGACGGCGCACCGTTCGGCCGCCCATCCGCAGCCCCTCGAACGCCTGCGGCGAGGTGACCTCGTGGACCAGGTGCAGGTCGATGTACAGCAGCGACGGTCCGTCGGCGGCCGCAACGACGGTGTGCGCGTCCCAGACCTTGTCGAACAGCGTCCGTGCCGTCATCGGCCGCCAGCCGCCGCGGACCCGACGGTTTCCGGGGTGGGACGCTCGCCGCTGGTGACGCCCTCGGCCATGCGGTTGATGGCGTGCACGTATGCCTTGGCCGCGGCCACGATGATGTCGGTGTCAGCACCGTGCCCGGCCGCGCGCACGCCGTCGCGACGCAGGCGCACGCTCACCTCGCCGATGGCGTCGATGCCCGCGGTCACCGACTGCACCGCGAACTCCTCGAGCTCGCCGTCGACCTGGCACAGCGAATGGATGGCCCGGTACGCGGCGTCGACGGGCCCGTCACCGATGGCCGCCGCCTCGTGCGAGAGCCCGTCGGGCAGGAGCATCCGCACCGTGGCGGTGGGTCGCAGCTGCGTGCCGCAGCTCACCTGCAGATGCTCGAGGTGATAGCGCTCCTCGCCGGTGCGGCGTTCGTCCGCGACGACGGCTTCGAGGTCGCGGTCGGTGACGTCACGCTTGCGGTCGGCGAGGTCCTTGAAGCGCACGAAGGCGCGCTTCAGCTCCTCCTCGTCGAGGCTGTAGCCGAGCTGTTCCAGGCGGTTGCGCAGCGCATGGCGTCCCGAGAGCTTGCCGAGCACCAGCGTGCTGCCAGCGCCCACCTCGGCCGCCTCCATGATCTCGAAGGTGCGGCGATCCTTGAGGATGCCGTCCTGGTGGATGCCGGAGTGGTGCGCGAATGCGTTGGCACCGACCACAGCCTTGTTGGGCTGCACGGTCATGCCCGTGAGCTGTGACACCAGCCGCGATGTGCGGTACAGCTGGGAGTGGTCCAACCCGGTGGCGACGCCGAAGACCTCGGGATGCAGCCGTGTGGCCATGGCCACCTCCTCGAGGGCGGCGTTGCCGGCGCGTTCGCCGATGCCGTTGACGCACGTCTCGACCTGGCGGGCGCCGGCGCGCACTGACGCCAGCGAGTTGGCCACGGCCAGGCCAAGGTCGTTGTGGCAGTGCACGGAGAGGGTGACGCCGGCGAGGCCGGGTACGCGTGTGTGCAGCCATTCGATGAGCCCGCGCCACTCGTCGGGGGTCGCGTAGCCGACGGTGTCGGGCAGGTTCACGGTGGTGGCTCCGGCCTCGATCGAGGCGGCGACCACCTCGGCGAGGTACTCGGGCTCCGTGCGGCTGGCATCCATCGGCGAGAACTCGACGTCCTCGCGGAAGGTCTTGGCGAGCGCGGTCATCGAGACCACGCGGTCCAGCACCTCGGACTGCGACATGTGCAGCTGCGAGTCACGGTGGATCGGCGAGGTGCCGATGAACACGTGGATACGGGCCCGCTGCGCGGGCTCCAGCGCGCTGGCGCACTGGCGCACGTCCGCCTCGAAGCAGCGGCACAGCCCGGCGATGATCGGGCCCTCGACCTGCTCGGCGATGGCCCGCACCGCCGCGTGGTCGCCCGGCGATGAGAAGGGGAAGCCCGCCTCGATGACGTCGACGCGCAACCGCGCCAGCTGGCGCGCGATGGCCAGCTTGTCGTCGGCCGACAGGGCCACGCCGGGCGACTGCTCGCCGTCACGCAGGGTGGTGTCGAGGATGGTCAGGCTTTCGGGCTCCACCGCTGGCAGGGCTGCGAACAGCGGGTTGCCGAGGCTGGCAACGTGTCCATTGGTGGCGCTCATACCGCCGTCTCCGCGGTCCCGTTGGACCCAGCCTGCTCCATGCCCGGCGCCGTCTTGGCGTCGAGCCAGGTCATCTGCGCACGCAGCGCCGCGCCCACCGCCTCCACGGGGTGGCGATGGTCCTCGTCGCGGTACTCGAGGAAGTCGGGGCGTCCGTTCTCGTTCTCGGCGATCCATCGCTTGGCGAAGGTGCCGTCCTGGATGTCGGTGAGGATGCCGCGCATCGTGGCCCTGGTGCGTGCGTCGACGACCTTGGGACCGCTGACGTAGTCGCCGAACTCGGCGGTGTCGCTCACCGAGTAGCGCATGTACGAGAGGCCGCCCTGGTACATCAGGTCGACGATCAGCTTGAGCTCGTGCATCACCTCGAAATAGGCGAGCTCGGGCTGGTACCCGGCATCCACGAGCGTCTCGTATCCCGCCTTGACCAGGCTGGAGATGCCCCCGCACAGCACCGCCTGCTCACCGAACAGGTCGGTCTCGGTCTCCTCGGCGAAGGTGGTGCGCAGGCATCCGGCACGCGTGCCGCCGATGCCGCTTGCGTAGGCGAGCGTGCGCTGCCACGCATGCCCGGTGGCGTCCTGCTCGACGGCGATCAGGCACGGCACCCCCTGGCCGTCGCTGAAGGTGCGCCGCACCAGGTGGCCCGGCCCCTTCGGCGCCACCATGGCGACGTCGACCCCCTCTGGTGGTGCGATCTGCCCGAACCTGATGGTGAAGCCGTGGGCGAAGAGCAGCAGGTCGCCCGCTTCGAGGTTGTCACGGATCTCGGCCTCGTAGAGCGCCTTCTGCGCGGTGTCCGGCACCAGCACCATGACCACGTTGGCCTCGGCCACCGCCTCCGACGGGGTGACCACGCGCAGGCCATCCGCCGCCGCGGTAGCGCGGCTGCGCGAGGCCGGCGGCAGACCGACGCGAACGTCGTACCCGGCATCGCGGAGATTCTGCGCGTGCGCGTGGCCCTGCGACCCGTAGCCGAGCACAGCGATGCGCACGCCATCGAGCGCCCCGTGATCGACATCTGCTTCGTAGTACATGCGTGCGGTCATCTCTGTGTCCTCATGAGCGCTAGACATTGCCCGTCGTGTCGACAGGTTCGGCATCGTCGCCGGCGATGGCGTGCAGATCGTTGTCGGTTCGGGGTACCTCGAAGTCGACGAGACGAAGCCGGGCGTCGTCGCCGCGCACCAGCGCGACGGCGCCGCTCCGGGCCACCTCCTTGATGCCGAACGGGCGCATCAGGTCGATGAAGTTGTCGACCTTCTCGGTGGATCCGGTGACCTCGACGATCACCGACTCCTGCGCGATGTCGACGACACGGCCGCGGAAGATGTCGACGATGTCGAGCACATCGCGGCGCCTGGTGGTGGGCGCGTGCATGCGGATGAGCAGCAGCTCGTGGGCCACGACCCGCTGCCCGGTGACGTCGTCGATGCTGATCACGTCGATGAGCTTGGCCAGCTGCTTGGTGGCCTGTTCGGCCTGCTGGCGGCCCACATGGACGGTGATGGTCATGCGCGACACCGTCGGGTCATCGGTGGGCCCGACCGACAGCGAATCGATGTTGAAGCCGCGCCGTCTCACCATCGAGGCGACGCGGTTGAGCACGCCCGGCTTGTTCTCGACGAGCACGGAGAGGAGACGGCTCTGGCTCATGACGCCTCGACGAAGTCGAGCATGCCCTTGCCCAGCGGCACGATCGGGTAGACGTTGGCGTCGCGGTCGATGTCGAAGTTCATCAGCACCGGGCCGCGGTGGGCCAGCGCCTCGTCGAGCATCGGTCCGACCTCGGCGGCGCGGTCGGTGGTCATCGCCTTCATCCCGAAGGCATCGCCGAGCTTGACGAGATCGGGGGTGAAGCTGAGGTCGACGGCCGAGCGCACCCCGCCGTAGAAGTCGTCCTGGAACTGCCGCACCATGCCCAGGCTGGCGTGGTTGAGGATCAGGATGTTGACGTCGATGTTCTGCTCGACCATCGTGGCCATCTCCTGCATGTTCATCACGAAGCCGCCCTCGCCGCTGACACAGAAGACCGTGGTGTCGGGGTTGGAGAGCTTGGCGCCCATCGACGCCGGGAACGCGTACCCCATGGTGCCCGTCCCACCGGAGTTGAGAAAGCGGCCGGGTCTGCCGTAGTCGAACCAGAGCGCCGCCCAGATCTGGTTGAGGCCGACATCAGCCAGCACGATCGCCTCGTCGTGGCAGCGCGCATACATCTCGATGAGCACCTCCTGCGGCTGCAGCAGCCCGTTGCGACGGACAAACCGGATCGGGTGCTCCTCCTTCCACTGGTCGATGGTGGTGAGCCATCGGTGCTCGCGCTTGGGCTCGATCAGCGGCAGCAGCGCGTCGAGCGCGGCGGCGGCGTCGGCCACCAGCGACACGTGCGGCACCACGTTCTTGCCGATCTCGGCCGGGTCGATGTCGATGTGGACGATATGCTCAACACGCGGCGCGAAGGAGTCCAGGCGCGTGGTGACGCGGTCGTCGCAGCGCATGCCGATGAGGATGAGCAGGTCGGCGTCGCACACCGCGCGGTTGGTGAAGCCCGCGCCCATGAAACCCACCATTTGCAGCGCGAGGGGATCGCGCACGGGGAAGGCCCCGGTACCGAGCAGAGTCCAGCCGGTGGGGATGTGGGCCCGGTGGGCCAGCTCCATGACCTGCTCCTCGGCCCCGGAGATGACCACGCCCCGGCCGATCAGCATCACCGGGCGCTGCGCCTCGGCGATCAGCTGGGCGATGCGACGCAGCTTCTTGCCGTCGGGATGGGGCGCCTGCTGGAACGAGCGCAGCCGCACCGGTTCGGTGGCTGGGGTGTACGCAGTCGACGCCTGCTGCAGGTCCTTGGGGATGTCGATCAGCACCGGGCCGGGCCTTCCCGAGCGGGCCACGTGGAAGGCCTCGTGGATCGTCGGCGCGATGTCCTCGACACGGGTGATCAGGTAGCTGTGCTTGGTCACCGACATGGTCGAGCCGATCACGTCGGACTCCTGGAACGCGTCGGTGCCCACCGCCGTGATGGCCACCTGGCCGGTGATCGCGATCACCGGCACCGAGTCCGCGTACGCGGTGGCCAGGCCGGTGACCAGGTTGAGCGCGCCCGGTCCGCTGGTCGCGAACACGACGCCGACCGCGCCGCGACGGCTGCGCGCGTATCCGTCGGCGGCGTGCGCACCTCCCTGCTCGTGGCGGACGAGCACGTGGTGCAGCTGCGGGTAGGACGGCAGGTGCTGGTACAGCGGCAGGTTGGCGCCGCCCGGGTACCCGAAGATCGTGCTCACCCCCTCGGCGAGAAGGCACTCGAACACGATCTCGGCGCCGCTGAGCAAGCGCGGCTCACCTTGCGGCTCGGTGTCGGGACCGGGGCGGGGCTGGATCACTTGTAGGTGCGGTGGATGGCGTCGCGGAAGAAGTCGAATCCCTCGGCGCGATACTGCGCGTCAGGGGCTCCGCCCGGCCTGGTGCGGAACTGGGACTGTTCGCGTTGGTGTCGCTCCATCGTCGAGGGCCGCTGTGGGTCGCGGCTGTCGGGCCGCGCCGGTGTCTGTCGGTGCCGGTCGTCCATTGCCCTGCCTCCGTGGGGTGTCGTGGGTAAAAAAAGAAGGGCCCCCTCCTGAGAGGGGACCCTTCTTGGATCTGGATCTGGTCTGTGTGCCCTATGTGCCCACGCGCCGCGCCCGGAACCTCGAGGCCCCACTCCCAATAAGGAGAAGGCCGACGAGTACGAGGACGAGGACGAGCCGCTTGGTCATGTGGCCAGTAGCCTAGGGGACGGCGGGTGACACGTCAAGTACGAACCTGTGACGGTGTGGGAGTCCAGGCGAAGGTGACCGCGGCGATCAGCAGTTCTTGCCACTATCGGCCAGAACGCGAGGGCGCCGGCTCGGCGTCGGGGACGGGCGACGTGATTGCTCCGCGTGAGGCGGATCCCACCGTAGCGGCGTACTTGGCGAGGGCGCCGTACGGGTACCGCGGCGGCGGTGCCGTCCAGCCGCGCAGCCGCTCGGCCAGCTCCGCCTCGGTCACCTCGATGTCGATCCGGCGGGCCTCCACGTCGACGGTGACCATGTCGCCATCCTGAAGCGCCGCGATTGGGCCCCCCAGGGCGGCCTCGGGAGTGACGTGGGCCACCATGAACCCGTGGGTGGCGCCGGAGAAGCGGCCGTCGGTGATCAGCGCGACCGAGTCGCCGAGCCCGGCGCCGACCAGCGCGCCCGTCACCGAGAGCATCTCGCGCATGCCCGGGCCCCCGACCGGGCCCTCGTAGCGGATCACCACCACATCGCCGTCGTGGATGCCACCTGACTGCACCGCCGCAAAGCACTCCTCCTCGCCATCGAAGACCCTGGCCGGCCCGCGGTGGTGGGTGCGCTCGTGGCCCGCCAGCTTGACGACGCACCCATCCGGAGCCAGCGGGCCGTGGAGGATGGCGATGCCGCCGCGGGGCTTGAGCGGCGCATCGGCGGGCCTGATCACGTCCTGGCCGGCCGTCTCCTGCGCGGCGGCGGCGACCGCGCCGATGGAGCGGCCGTCGACGGTGGCGCAGTCGTCGTGGAGCAGCTTCAGCTGCTGCAGGCGTCGGGCGAGCACGGCCAGCCCGCCGGCGGCGTGGACGTCGGCGGCCACGAACCTACCACCGGGTTTGAGGTCGGCGAGGATCGGGGTGCGCGCAGCGACCCGATCGAAGTCGGCGAGGTCGAGGCGGACACCGGCCTCGGCTGCGATCGCCAGCAGGTGCAAAACCGCGTTGGTCGACCCGCCGCTTGCGGCGACGCAGGCGATGGCGTTCTCGAAGGCGTCGCGGGTGGCCAGCTGGCGCGGCCGCAACCCATCGCGCACCACCCGCACTGCCAGCGTCCCGGCTGCGACGGCGGCGGCGGGCTTGTCCTTGTGCGTGGCGGGGATGTCGTTGGCGCCCGCCGGGCTGAGGCCGAGGAACTCCATCGCCGTGCTCATGGTGTTGGCGGTGAACTGGCCGCCGCAGGCCCCGGCGCCGGGACAGGCCGCCTCCTCCACCGCGCGCAGCTCGGCGTCGTCGATGCGCCCCGCGGCGTGCGCGCCGACGGCCTCGAACACCTCCTGGAGGGTGATGTCGCGGCCGCGATGGTGTCCCGCAGCGATCGTGCCGCTATAGAGGATCACCCCGGGCAGGTCCAGCCGCAGCAGTGCCATGGCCGCGGCGGGGATCGTCTTGTCACAGCCCACGATCAGCACCAGGCCGTCAAACGAGTGACCGCGGGCCACCAGCTCGATCGAGTCGGCGATCACCTCGCGTGACACCAATGACGCGCGCATCCCCTCGGTGCCCATCGACACACCGTCGCTGACAGCGATGGTGTTGAACTCCATCGGGGTGGCGCCGGCCGCGCGGACGCCGGCCTTGACGTTCTCCGCCAGAGCGCGGTGATTGAAGTTGCACGGCATGGTTTCGATCCACGCGTGGCCGACGCCGATGATCGGCTGGGCGAGGTCGCCGGCGCTGAAACCGATGGCGCGGAGCATGGCGCGCGCGGGCGCGCGATCCGGACCCTCGGTCATCGCCGCGCTGTGCCGCTTGCCGTTCTGCGTGCCGCTGGCGCCCATGTGCGGCCGAAGTCTAGCCACAACGTTCGGGTTGCCGATTTCCCGCGCAGATGGTAGGGTGCCGCCATGCGATTCGCCGCGCGTTTCTATTTTGATCGGCCAGCCCGTCGGCTGCCGAGGGCTCCCCAAGCCTAACGCGCAGTCGTCACCGAGGCTGGCTTCATCAATGATGGGTCAGTCCCGGAGAGCCCCGCGGAGTGACCCATTCACATCGCGGAGGACTCGACAAGGTGGTCATCGACTCACTGATTCCCAGCGCCACACGTGGTGCGCGCCTCGTCGCGATCGGCGGCGTCGTCATCGGCGGACCGGACGTGCCGGTGATCAGCGGCCCATGCGCTGTCGAGCCAGGCTACGTCGCCCACGCCCGCGCCGCCGCGCGCGCCGGCGCGGCCGCGCTGCGCGGCTGCGTGCACAAGCCGCGGACCCAGCCGGAGGCCTTCCAGGGAATGGGCGCGGCGGGTCTGGCGCTGCTCGACGAGGCGCGCGCGCTCACCGGTCTGCCGGTCATCGCCGAGCCGCTCGGCGTCGAGCACATCGCCCAGCTGCAACCCCACGTCGACGCGCTGATGATCGGCGCCCGCTCGATGCACAACACCCCGCTGCTCCGCGCGGCGGCGCGATCGGGGCTCCCCGTCGTCGTCAAGCGGGGGATGTCGGCGACGATCGAGGAGTGGCTCGCCGCCGCCCGTTACGTCCTACTCGAGGGCAACGACCAGGTGGTGCTGTGCGAGCGCGGCATCCGCACCTTCGAGACCGCGACCCGCAACACCCTCGACATCTCCTCGATCCCGGTGCTGCGTGACCGCACCGACCTGCCCGTGATCGTCGACCCCAGCCACGCCGCCGGCCAGGGGCCGTGGGTTCCCGCGCTCGCCGTCGCCGCCGTGGCGGCCGGCGCCGATGGGTTGCTCATCGAGTCCCATCCCGACCCGGAGCACGCGCTCTGCGACTCCGCGCAGGCGATCAGCTCCGACACCCTGGCCGAGATCGTCCGCTCAACCCAGCTGCTCGCGACCTCGGCGCGACCATCACCGGCCACGACCGTCGACGAGTGCCGCACGGCGATCGACGGCGTCGACGCGGCGCTGGCCCAGCTGCTGGAACGCCGGGCCACGCTGGTCGCCCGGGTGGAGCGGATCAAGCTGGATGCCGGCGTGCCGATCCGCGACCGGCGCCGCGAGGCGGAGGTCACCGCGCGCGTCGCCCTGCTCGCCCCCCAGCTGGGCAAGGACGGCGCGGCCGCGGTCATGGCGGCGGTGATCGACGCCTGCGTCGCCACCGCGCTGGCGAGCGCGTGACTCAACCCACCTTGGCAAGCAGGAAGTTGACGGTCTGCATGGCCAGCGCGCCCACGTCGGGGCTGATCGCACCGCCGCGGGGGATCAGCTCGTGGGCGGCGTTGCTGACCTGGACGAGGGTGGCGCCGACCCCGGCGGCGAGCAGCCGGGCATGCAGCTCGACGGACTGGGTGGGCGGGACGAGTGTGTCGGCGAGCCCCTGGATGATCAAGAACGGCGGTGCGCCGGCGTGGATGTAGCTGACCGGCGACGCAGCCGCCAGCGTGTCGTTCTGCGTCCCCCAGCTGATGCGGAACACCAGCTTGCCGATCTCCAGCGCAGTGCTGCTCCAGCCCGCTGCGAGGAGGTCGATCGGGCCCCAGCAGTCCACCACCGCCGCCACCAGGCTCGATTGACCGGCGAATTGTGCGGTGTCCCAGGCCGGGACGGTGCCCGCCGAGAGGGCCGCCAGGCTGACCAGCTGCGCCCCGGCGCTGTTGCCCATCGCCGCAAAGCGGTGTGGATCGACACCCCAGCGGGCAGCGCTGGAACGGAGGTAGCGGATGGCGCAGCGCACGTCGATGATCTGCGCCGGCCACGGGTTCGCCGGCGCCAGCCGGTAGTTGACCGAGGCCACGGCGAAGCCCCGGCTCAGCACCGCTGCCACCACCCGCTGGGTCAGCTGGTTCTGTTCCTTGATGTTCGAGCTGCCGAACGCCCACGAACCGCCGTGCACGAAGATGAGCAGCGGGTGCGGTACTGTGCCCGACTGCGGTTCGTACACATCGAGCGCGAGCGGAATGCCGCCGTCGCTGCAGTACGTCACGGTGGTGGGGCGCGAGGGGCCGGCGGCAGTTGCGGACACCGCCGGGGATGCGCTCCCGCACCCGGTCGCTGCCGCGCTCACCGCGCCCAACAGGAGCAGCGCTCGCAGGTTCATACGACGCGGTCGCTCAGCGAACCGATGCGATCGTCGCGCTGCGGGTGCCACCCGGCGAGCTGAAGGAGACCTCGTCGCCGACGGTGCGGCCCATCAGCGAGGCTCCCAGCGGCGACACCATCGAGATCCTCCCGCCGGCAACATCGGCCTCCACCGGGCCGACGATGACGTAGGTCGATTCACCGAACTCATCGCGCACCGTCACGGTCGAGCCGAGACCGACCACCTCGCCGACGGTCGTCTCCATGACCTGCGCATGACGCAACATGTTCTCGATCGTCTGGACCCGTCCGTCGAGGAGCCCGAGCTCGCGGCGCGCATCGTGGTATGCGAAGTTCTCGCTCAGGTCGCCCTCCTCGCGTGCGGTCGCCACCCGCTTGACTATCGCGGCGCGGCGATTGTCCACCAGGTCGCGCAGCTCGTCCTCGAGGTTCGCCCGTCCTGCTGCGGTGAGGTGAACCGTTTTGTCATCAGTCATGCGGCCAGCCTATCATCGCCCTCCCCAACATCCGTGCTGATCGGTTCTTCAGGCGGTCGCCGCTCCCAGGGGTCCGCCCGCAGTGGTCGCGGTCAAACACCGAGAAAATCCAACTGTCACAGAGACAATTCAGCCGTGCAGACCGAAGGACGGAGTGGAGATCGACGCCGCTGTACTCCTCTTCACCATCGCCAACGCAACGGCTCATCGCGCCGATGCACCGCCGCCAGTTGGCTTTTGCCCGTCCGAAATGGCATGCTTGCCGTCGCAGTCGCGGATGGCGGAGCTCGCTGTCCGGTCACTGCAATGCAGAGGGTTCTCGCCCGAGGGGACAGGGGGGA
>JANWHI010000125.1 GCA_025450495.1 Candidatus Dormiibacter sp.
GTGCTCTTCGGCGGATCGACGATCACCGGCTTCGTGCTCGCCCTGCTTGTCGGGATCGTCACCGGGACGTACAGCTCGATCTTCAACGCCAGCACCCTGCTCGTCGCCTGGCAGAAATCATCCGAGCACCGCGTCGCCGGGCCGCCGCCCGGCGCGCCACGGAGGGTCGCGCGCGCGGCGTGACCAACAATCGGTGAACACGTGAATACGGTTTCCACGGAACGGCTGACGGAGCTGGTCCAGCCGTCGCTGCGCCACCTCGGGCTCGACCTCGTCGAGCTGCAGTGGCGTCCCGGCCGCACCAGCGTGCTGCGCCTGATCATCGACTCGAGCGCGGGGGTGACGCTGGACGACTGCGAGCGCGTCTCCCGCGCCGTCGGCGCGGTGTTGGATGCCTACGATCCGATCGCCGGGCGATACGCGCTGGAGGTGTCGTCACCCGGTGCGGAGCGCCCGCTGCGCAGCGAGGCCGAATGGCGGGCCGCCGTGGGACGGCGGATCAACGTGCGCCTGCGCTCCGGCGAGGCCGAGATGGTCGTGGAGGGCCGCCTGCTTCGCCTCGACGACGCCAGCGCGGACGTGGAAGCTCGCGACCGCCATCGCCGCAAGCTGATGACGCTGCCGCGAGCCGAGGTCATCGCCGCCAAGATCGTCGTCGACATCTGACCGAGATGACCGACCTCCCCGCCACGCAGCTCGACGCGGCCATCGCCACACTCCGCGAGACGACCGAGTTGAGCGACACGCGCCTCGCGGCCCTCTTCGAGGCCGCGTTCGTGGACACCTACCGGCGCCTGGTCGAGGACGACGGCGCGGTGCACGCGCGCGTCGATCTCGCCGCGGGCCGCTGCGTCCTCTACCGCACCGGCGACGGCGGCGACGAAGTTCCCGTCGACGTCGCCATCCCCGACTTCCCCCGCCAGGCGGCCCAAGCCGCCCGCGCGGCGGTGGCGTCGGCGCTCCGCGAGGCGGGCAAGGACCGGGTCCTGCGCGAGGCGTCCATGCACCGCGGCGAGCTCATCGACACCATCGTCGACCGTCACGGCGGCTCGGTCTGGTACCTCCGCGCCGGCGAGATGCGAGTGCTGCTGCCGCCCGAGGAGCAGGCCCAGGGCGAGGAGCTCATCCCCGGCCGCCACCTCAAGGTGATGGTGCTCGAGGGCAGGCGGCGCACCCAGGACGCCGTCGTGGTCGTGTCGCGATCTCACCCCCAGCTGCTCCGGCTCCTGCTCGAGCAGGAGGTGCCGGAGGTGGCCAACGGGCAGGTCGTGGTGCGTGGCATCGTCCGCGAGGCCGGACGGCGCAGCAAAGTGGCGGTGGAGGCGGCGGACGCCGCCGTCGACGCCCGCGGTGCGTGCATCGGGCCGCGTGGCATCCGCCACCAGGCGATCACCTCCGAGCTCGGCGACGAGCAGGTACAGATCGTAGTCTGGTCGGACGACCAGGCGACCTACATCGCCAACGCCCTGGCCCCGGCGAGCGTCCGCAGCGTGGACCTCGACGAGGTGAGCCGGACGGCCACGGTGACCGTCGCTGCCGATCAGCTGTCGCTGGCGATCGGCCGCGGCGGCGACAATGCCCGTCTCGTCGCCCGGCTGTGCGGCTGGCGCATCGACATCGTGGGCGCGGAGTAGGGGCCGGCGTGGGCCACGTCCCGGACCGGACCTGCGTGGGTTGCAGGCTGGTGAGACCCCGGTCCGACCTGGTTCGCCTCGCCATCGATCGCGGCGGACAGGTTACTCTTGACGTTCGCAATCAGCTTCCTGGCCGGGGAGCCTACCTCTGCGCGGGCGGCACCGGGTGCCTCGAGCAGGCACGGCGCCGGCGAGCGCTGACGCGTTCCCTGCGCGTTGGGGAAGATGTCATCAACTACGAGGGACTGGTCGCCCTCCTCGGGGCGCCACGACGGGAGGACGAGCCATCGCCACGGTGAAGAAGCTCACATTGCCGGCCACGGTGTCGGTCAAGGAGCTCGCCGAACGCCTGTCGGTCTCCGGACCTGAGCTCATCAAATACCTGATGGGCAACGGCGTGATGGCCTCCCTCAACCAGTCGGTGGACTTCGAGACCGCCGCCCTGGCCGCCGATCACTTCGGCTTCGAGGCGGAGACCGAGGCGGCGACCGCAACGGCGCCGACGAGCACCCGTCGCCGCAACCCGCTGTTCGACCTGTCGGGCAACGACCCCGGGACGCTGGTGGCCCGCCCACCTGTGGTGACCGTGCTGGGCCATGTCGACCACGGCAAGACGTCGCTGCTCGACCGCATCCGGGAGACCACGGTCGCGGCCGGAGAGGCCGGCGGGATCACTCAGAAGATCGGCGCCTACCAGGTGGAGAAGAACGGCCGCCCCATCACCTTCATCGACACCCCCGGCCATGAGGCGTTCACCGCGATGCGCGCCAGGGGCGCGGACGTCACCGACATCGCCATCCTGGTGGTGGCCGCCGACGACGGCGTCATGCCCCAGACCGAGGAGGCCATCCAGCACGTCCGCAGCGCGGAGGTGCCGATCATCGTGGCGCTCAACAAGGTCGACAAGGACGGGGCCAACCCCGACCGGGTGCTGCAGCAGCTGGCCGACCGTGGCCTGGTGAGCAGCGACTACGGCGGTGACATCACGGTGGTCCGCACCAGCGCCAAGACCGGCGTGGGCGTCGATGACCTGCTCGACATGATCCTGCTGACCGCCGACGCCGAGGTCGAGCCCAAGGCCGACCCAAGCGGCAGCGCCGTGGGCACGGTCATCGAATCCGATCGTGACCCCGGCCGCGGCCCGGTCGCCACCGTGCTGGTGCAGAACGGCACGCTGCGCATCGGCGAGTACATCGTGGCCGGACAGGTGTACGGACGCGTCCGCGCCCTGCTCGACGAGCGCGGCGCCCGCCTCCAGAAGGCGGGGCCGAGCACGCCGGCGGTGGTGACCGGGCTCTCCGGCGTCGCCGAGGCCGGCGACGTGTTCCAGGTGATGAAGAACGAGCGCAGCGCCCGGTCGCTGGCCGAGGAGCGCGCCATCGACGCCAAGCAGCGGCTGGCCCAGCCGGTCCGGCGCATCACCCTCGCCGACCTCGCCTCGCAGGTGGCCGAGGGATCGGTGAAGAACCTCAACCTGTCCATCAAGGCCGACTCCACCGGGTCGCTCGAGGCGCTGCGCGGCCAGGTCGAGAAGATCGAGGACCCGAGTGTCAAGGTGGTCGTGGTGGCCTCCGGGGTCGGTCCGATCGGCGAGGCCGACGTCAACCTGGCGGCGGTCACCGATTCCATCGTGATCGGCTTCAACGTGCACCCCGACGACCGCGCCAAGATCGCCGCGGACGCTCAGGGCGTCGACGTTCGCTTCTACGACGTCATCTACCAGATCACCGACGACATCGCCAACGCCATCAAGGGGCTGTACGAGCCCACCTTCATCGACGTGCTCCAGGGGCGGGCCGAGGTGCGCCAGGTGTTCACCGTCGACGGCAGGAACGCCATCGCCGGTTCCCACGTTGTCGAGGGCCGCATCCCGCGCAACTCGACCGCGGTGGTGCAGCGCGACGGCAGGCAGATCGCCCGCAGCCGGATCGCCGTGCTCAAGCGCTTCAAGGACGACGTGCGCGAGGTGGCCCGTGGCTACGACTGCGGCATCACCCTGGAAGACTTCGCCGACTTCGCGGTCGGAGACATCCTCGAGGCATACACGGTCGAGCAGCAGAATCTGTGAGTGCCGCATCGGCTCGTTGCCGTCGCGGCGGAGCCAGGTCATGACGACCAACTTCCACAGCCACGCCCAGCACAGTTCGCGACCACCGCGCACTGAGCGGATCGCCGAGCAGCTGCGTCAGGAGATCTCGCAGCTGATGCTCACCGAGATGAAGGACCCACGCGTGCGAATGGCGTCGATCAGCGAGGTGAAGGTGGCTCCCGACATGCGCAGCGCCCGGCTCATGGTCAGCGCGGTGGGGGAGGAGCGCGAGCGCCACGCCGTGGTGGTGGCGCTGCGTGGGGCGGAGGGCTATTTGCGCGGCCGGCTGGGCGAGCGGCTCGAGAACCTCAAGACCGCGCCACGGCTGCGCTTCGAGCTCGATGAGTCGATCGCCTACAGCGTGTACATCAGCAGCATGCTGCGCGAGCTGGACATACCGGAAGCGCGGAGTGAAGCGGAACCTGAAGCGGAGGTCACAACGTGACCGCGGTGACCACCGACTGGCCGCCGCTGGAGAGGGTGGTCGGCGACATCCGGGAAATCCTCGACCGCGCTGGAGTGATCAGCTGCCTGGCGCACAAGGACGCGGATGCCGACAGCCTGGGTTCGGCGCTCGCCTTCGCCCTCTCCATGCGCGCGCTGGGACGCGACGCGCGCGTTCTCGTGCCATCGCCGATGCCGCGCATGCTCGACTACCTGCCCGGGTTCGACACCATCAGCGAGAGCGGCGCTGACGACGTCGGCGTGCTCTTCACCTTCGACTGCGCCACCACCGCCCGGTTCGGTGACAAGGCGGACCTCATCGGCCGGACGCCGACGGTGGTCAACGTGGACCACCACGTCAGCAACGAGGGCTTCGGTGTGATCAACCTCATCGAGCCCGACGCCAGCGCCACCGGTCAGGTGGTGTACGACCTGCTCACCGCGCTGGGCGCACCGATCACCGCGGACGTGGCCACCAACCTGTACGCCGCGCTGTTCACCGACACCGGCGGCTACCGCCACGAGAACACCACACAGGCCGCGCTCCGACTCGGGGCCGACCTGGTGGCCGCCGGCGCCGACCCCGCTTGGGTGGCGCTGAAGAGCTACAACTCACGGTCGGTGTCCCAGCTCAAGCTCGAGGGGCTCGCGGTGGCCAACCTGCGCACCGAGCTCGAGGGGCGCCTGGTGTGGTCGGCGATCACCCTGGAGATGCTCGAGCAGACCGGCGCCGACATGATGGAATCCGAGGGCGTGATCGACGAGCTGCAGAGCATCGACACCATGGAGGTGGCGCTGCTCTTCAAGGAGAACTCTCCCGGCGTGACCAAGGTGAGCGTCCGCACCCGCGAGCCGCTGGACGCGACGACGATCTGCGCCCCGTTCGGCGGGGGAGGCCACCGCCGCGCTGCCGGTGCCGAGCTCAACGAAGCGCTGGCCACCTTTGCGCCGCGAGTGCTCGAGGTGGCCCGGGAGCTGCTCCGGTCGGTGGGGTGATTCCAGCCGTGGTGCCGGTCAGGACCGCAACATCGCGGAGCGCGATCCTGGCGATCGACAAGCCGGCGGGGATGACCTCGTTCGATGCGGTGCGCGTGGTGCGCCGGATCTTCGATGAACGTCGCGTCGGCCACGCCGGCACCCTCGATCCCACGGCCACGGGGCTGCTGCCGATCTGCATCGGCCAGGCCACCCGGCTGGTCGACTACTTCCATCAGCAGAGCAAGACGTACCGATGTGTCGTCCGCTTCGGCGAGCGCAGCGACACGCTCGACACCGAGGGCGAGGTGGTGAGCGGCAGCGACGCATCGGCGCTGACCGAGGTGGACGTGCGCGCGGCGGCGGCGGCATTCGTTGGCGACATCGAGCAGGTGCCACCGATGCACTCGGCGGTGCGCCACCAGGGCGAGCACCTCTATGAGCTGGCCCGCCGCGGCCAGGAGGTCGAGCGCAAGGCACGTCCCGTGCGCATCGAGAGCGTCGAGCTGATCGCGTTCCGGCCGGGGGTGCGGGCTGAGGCGGAGATCGAGGTGGTCAGCGGCAAGGGCGCGTACATGCGTGTGCTCGCCGCCGACATCGGTGAAGCGCTGGGGACGGGCGCGCTGCTTGCGTGGCTGTCGCGGACGGTCTACGGCGGGCTGCGTCTCGAGGATGCGGTCACCCCGGACGCGCTGGCCGAGTCCGACGATCCCGGCACCGCGCTGCTTCCCCCGGAGCGGGCGGTGAGCTTCCTGCCGCGCGTCGACCTGGCCCCGCAGCAGGCGACGATGATCGGGCGCGGCCAGTCGGTGTGGCTGCCCCGCATGCCCCAGCTGACCGCCGGCAACCAGGTCCGCGTGCACAGTGCCGACGGCCGCCTCATCGCCATCGGCGAGATCGCCGGCAACCTGCTGCGACCCACCAAAGTCCTCAACAGCTGAGCGCATGCGCGTCGACAGTGAGCTGGGCCGCAGGCAGGAGGGCGACGCACCGGTGGTGCTCACCATCGGCAACTTCGATGGCGTCCACCGCGGGCATGCGGCGCTCCTCGACGAGGTGCGGTCCGTGGCAGCGTCGAGGGGCGCGCAGACCGCCGTGCTCACCTTCAGCCCGCATCCCCGGTGCGTCCTCGATCCGCCCCGGTGCCCGGCATCACTGACGACGCTCGCCGAGAAGCAGGACCTGCTCGACAGGTACGGCGTCGACAGGTTGGTGGTGCTTGGCTTCACCCGGGCGGTGAGCGGCTGGGGGGCTGAGCAGTTCTGCGACCTGCTGCGCGAGGCGTTTGACCTGCGCGCCCTGGTGGTGGGCTACGACTTCGTGCTCGGGCACAAGCGCCAGGGCGACATCGCGTTCCTGCGCGACTACGGGGCGCGGCATGGGATCGAGGTGGTGCAGGTCGGCGAGGTGCGCGGCGATGCGGGGGCGGTGTCGTCATCGCGGATCCGCGAGCTGGTGACCGCGGGCGACGTTGCCGGTGCCGCGCCATTGCTGGGCCGGCCGTATTTCATGGACGCGCGCGTGGAGCATGGGGAGGAGGTCGGGCGGCATCTCGGGTTTCCGACAGCCAACCTCTCGATCGCGGCTGAGAAGTGCCTGCCCGAGCCCGGTGTGTACGCGATGTGGGTGCGTGTCGACGACGCCTGGCACATGGCGGCGACGAACGTCGGCTACCGGCCCACCTTCGGTGGCGATCGCCTCACCGTCGAGGCGTTCCTACTGGACTTCGCCGCCGACCTGTACGACCGCGACGTGCGCGCCGTGTTCGTGGAGCGGCTGCGCGAGGAGCGCAGGTACGATTCGATCGACGAGCTGGTCGCGCAGATCAGTCGTGACGTCGAGCAGGTGCGCGCGTTGCTGAGCACAACGCCGCCGCCGCAGCTGTAGAGCGCTACCCGGCCGGGGAGCGCGGACCTTCTGGATGTGTCACTTCGAGCATTGTCGACGCAGCACGTGATTCTGGCAGCGAACCGAGCCGTCGCCGGCTCAGGTCCCGGGGGCGTAGGGAACGGCTTCGATCTGGTAGACGGGGTAAGGCCCGCTCGACCAGCTGACAGGCGAGTCCGCTGGCTCGTACGCGTAACCGAAGGTGACCGGAGCGGCGGCGCCGGTGCTGTAGACGCCGGACACCGCGATATGGAAGTGCTCACTGGCTGTGATCTGGACGCCCGGCGATGCCGCAAGGCCGCGGTACTGGTGGTACACAGTGCACTTCGCATTGGCGTCCGGCCACGATTGCGTGGATGCATCGTAGGTCGGCGTGCCCACAGGACGGGCCGGGTCGGCCGAATCTTGGCCGTGCACGGTGGCGTCGCCGGACGGGTCGTTGAAGGCCCAGCGCACACCATCGGCGACGATGGAGACAGCGACGCGGCCCGAGACTGCGACCGGCAACTGCCCGACCACGCCGCGGAGGGTCATCGGCAGCGAGATGGTGAAGGGGTTGGGCGTGCCCGAGCCGGTGGGCAGGCCGGTATCGAGCCCGACACACGTTGGCAACCCCACGTAGGTTGGCGATCCGTTGGCGGGCTCGCTGATGATTCTGCCGCGACGGAAGCTGTGCCAGAGCGCGTCGGCGAGGCGGTTGATCTGCGCGGTGAAGGTGGCAATCGTCGTGGTGAGCTGAGACTGCAGGTAGGGGGGATCCGTGCCCACCACCTGCAACTGGCTGCAGTACTTGGGGCCATACACAGGCACGCCCACCGGGCCGACGCCGACCTGGTTGTGGACAACCCGGCCGACATTGACGTACACGGGCTCGAGGAAGCTCCACGTGGTGGCGTCCTCAGATGTTGCGAGGCCACCGGGCAGGGGCGGACCAAGCGGCACGTAGAAGTTGAAAGCGGAGTACTGCGTGCTGAGGAGCTTGGACAGCGTGGCCGACGGGTGATCGAAGGCGCCCGCCGACTGCGCGTCGGTGATCTGTTCTGCTGGTACGCGTTGAACTCGTCGGCGATTCCCTGCGCCTCAGCGGCCGCGGCGGCGTTCTGCTGGGCCGCAGTCTTGACCGCTTCTGAGGGAACGGCAACGTCCTGCGGACCGGTCGGTGATCCGATCGGGAGAGGGGAGTGGATGGTCCCGCTCGTGGTGAGGCCGGTCTCCGGGTTGCCCGCCACGGTAGGGCTGATCACGACGTACTCGTTGCTTGGGGTGGCGCCGTTGCCGCCGCTGGTCGGCAGCAGCGTGGTAGCGATGCACTTGGATCCGAGCGGCGGTCCGGTGGATGCACCAAAGA
>JANWHI010000126.1 GCA_025450495.1 Candidatus Dormiibacter sp.
GCTGAGGCTCGCCGCCGGGGGCTCGATGTCCGTGTGCTCCTCGGCCAGGAGCCGGCGGGTGGTGACGCGGCCACCCTTCGTGAGCGCGGGGTGCCGGCGCGGGTGATGGACCCGGCCCGGTGCACCACCGGCCACACCAAGGGTTTGGTCGTCGACTCCAGTGCCCTGGTGATGTCCGCGAACTGGAGCGCGGCGGGGCTGGGCAGCTCCATCGAGAGCGGCCTGCGCATCGATGATCGCGCCGCGGCCGACTACGTCGCGGCGGCCTTCGAGCGCGACTGGCACGTCTCGAACCCACCGTGAGCGTCGGTCGATCCGGGAGTCCACGGTTATGCTCGTCCGATGATCGAGGACGAGCCCACAGACGTGTCGCCGCCCCAGCCGGTGCCCGAGCGGCTCCCGGTGGTCCCGCTCCGCGACAACGTCGTCTTCCCTCACCAGCTGGCGCCGCTCGCGGCCGGCCGGCGGCGCTCGGTGGCCGGGCTGCAGGCCGCCGTCAACGCCGACGGGCGGGTCATCCTCGCGGTTCAGCGCGACGCGCAACCGGATGACGTCGGCTTCGCAGACCTCCACGAGATCGCCGTCGTCGCCACCGTCGGTGCCCTGCGACTCCTCCCCGGGGCTGGGGCGCATGCCCTGGTCGAGGGCCAGCATCGGGTGCGGCTGGTTTCCTTCGAGGAAGACGGCGAGCACTGGTCGGCGGCGTACGTGGCCATCGACGACACCGACGACACCGGCACCGAGGCCGACGCGCTGGCGGGGAGCGTGCGCCAGCTGTTCGCCGAGTACGTGACCGCGGGAGGCCAGGTCGCCCCCGAGGTGGGCGCGTCGATGGCCAGGGCGGGTGGCCCATCCCGGGTCGCCGATATCGCCTCGGCGGCTCCGGACCTGACCGTGGAGGAACGGGTGGAGCTGCTCCAGACGCTGGACGCGATGGTCCGCCTTCGCCGCCTGGCGCCGCTGCTGGGTCGCCAGGTGGAGGTGGCGTCGATGCGCACTCGGATCCACGAGGACGTCACCCGCACCATCAACAAGTCGCAGCGTGAGCACATCCTGCGTGAGCAGCTTCGGGCCGTGCGCAAGGAGCTCGCCGAGCTCGACGGCGAGGGCGACGACGGCGAGGATCTCACCGCGCGCATCGAGGCCCTGGGGATGCCCCCGGCGGTCCGGGCCCGGGCGCTCAAGGAGGTGTCGCGCCTCGAACAGATCCCCGGCGCGTCGCCTGAGCTTGGCATGGTGCGCACCTGGGTCGATTGGCTGCTCGACCTTCCGTGGGGCGAGCCGCCGCACCGCGACGTCGACATCGACACGGCCGCAGCCATCCTCGACGCCGACCACTACGGCCTCGCCAAGGTGAAGGACCGCATCCTCGAGTGGATGGCGGTGCGCGATCGAGCCCAGCGCCGCGCCGACGCGACGGCCGCCTCCGCCGCCGAGCGCGCGCCTGACGACGCTGCCGGCGGCGACGCGCACGCTGAGTCGGCAGAGCCGCCGGCGCGCGACGCGAGCCCGCCGCCGCGGGTCCTGCAGACGCCCATCCTCTGCCTGGTCGGGCCACCCGGAGTCGGCAAGACCTCGCTTGGGCGCAGCATCGCGCGGGCCATGGACCGACGCTTCGTGCGCCTGTCGCTCGGCGGCATCCGCGACGAGGCGGAGATCCGCGGACACCGGCGCACCTACATCGGCGCTCTGCCCGGGCGGATCATCCAGTCGATGAAGCAGGCGGGCAGTGTCAACCCGGTGATCATGCTGGATGAAATTGACAAGGTTGGCACCGACTTCCGCGGCGACCCGTCCGCGGCTCTCCTCGAGGTCCTCGACCCCGAGCAGAATCGCGAGTTCAGCGACCACTACCTCGAGGTCCCCTACGACCTCTCGCATGTGCTCTTCATCACCACCGCCAACATGGTCGAGACGATCGGTCCGGCGCTCCGCGATCGCATGGAGCTGATCCGCATCAGTGGCTACACCGAGGTGGAGAAGCTGGGCATCGCCGAGGGTCACCTGCTGCCACGTCAGCTCGGCCAGCACGGGCTCGACGGCGGCGAGCTGTCGATCGGCCACGACACGCTGGTGGCCATCCTCCGGGGCTACACGCGCGAAGCGGGTGTGCGCCAGCTCGACCGCACCATCGCCGAGATCGCGCGCAAGGTGCCCCGCCGCCTGGCGGCAGGGGTGGAGAGCGTCGTGGTCGAACCCGCCCAGCTCAGCGAGTTCCTGGGGCCGCAGCGCTATGACTACGGGGAGGCACAGGAGGCCGACGAGGTGGGCGCGGTCACCGGGGTTGTGGTCAGCGACGTCGGCGGTGACATCGTCACCGTGGAGGCGCTCGCCGTGGTGGCCGACCCAGCCCTGTCGCTGACCGGACAGCTCGGCAGCGTCATGGAGGAGTCGGCCAAGGCCGCGCTCTCGTGGGCCCGGGTCCACGCCGTGGAGTACGGGGCTCCGCGCGACTTCTTCGAGACCCACGCTCTGCACATCCACGTGCCCGCCGGCGCGATTCCCAAGGATGGTCCCTCGGCGGGAGTGACCATGGTCACCGCGATGGTCAGCGTCGCCTCCGGACGCAGGGTGCGTCGCGACGTCGCCATGACCGGCGAGGTGACGCTGCGCGGTCGGGTGCTGCCCATCGGCGGCGTCAAGGACAAGCTGCTGGCTGCCCATCGGTCGGGGTTGACGACCTTCATCCTGCCGCGCAAGAACCTTCGCGACCTCGACGAGATTCCCCGTGATGTGCTGGAGACCGTCGAGGTGGTGCCCGTCGACAACGTCGGCGAGGTGCTGGCGCGAGCCCTCACCGATGCGCCGGCCCAGCGTCGTGAGCGTCGCAGCGCCGGCTTCATGCTGCCCCTGGGCGGTGACGACGGGCAGCCGCCGACCATCACCGCCTGATGGCCGAAGCCCTTGGCGAGCTCCTCGACCTGCACGTCGTGGTCGACCCGGCCTATGACCAGAACTGCTACGTGCTGCACCGTCGCGACAGCGATGCCGCGCTCGTCATCGATCCGGGGCTGCAGCACCAGGACACCCTCCACCTCCTCGACAGCAAGGCCTGGCGGTGCGAGCGCGTTCTGCTCACCCACGGCCACGGCGACCACGTCAACGGCGTCCCCGCGATCGTGGCGGCGCACCACTGCCCTGTCGCCCTGCATCCCGACGACCGCGAGCAGCTGGTCAGCGTCCGCTTTCTGCCCGGGATCCCGGCCGACCTTGCCGACGTGGAGATCGACGAGGACCTCGCCGAGGGCCAGGTGATCGGGTGGCACGGTCTCGACATCGAGGTGCTGCATACCCCCGGGCACACGCGCGGCTCGGTGTGCTTCATCGTCGGGCGCGACCTGCTCAGCGGCGACACGCTCTTTCGGCGCGGCGTCGGTCGCGCCGATCTGCCCGGTGGTGACTGGCCGCAGCTCCTGGTCAGCATCGAGAGGCATCTCTACACGCTGCCGCCCGCCACGGTTGTACATCCCGGCCACGGCTCCAGCACCACCATCGGTGAGGAGATGAGCTCAAACCCGTTCGTCGTGCACCCGCGCCACCGCTGACGTTGCGGTGCGGGCGACGGTTGCCGTGATGCGCCCGATCAGCGCAGCGATGATCGCCGCGGTCACGCCCCAGATGACTTCGCCGCCGACGTCGTAGAAGTGCACCTCGCGGGGCCGCCCCTGGTGAGTGAGGGTTTGCACCGTGTGGGGCCCCTCGATGAGGCTCTGGAGGTCGACGTGGAAGAGACGGGCAACCTCGAGGTGGTCGGGGCGCAGGTCGATGTCGCGATCGCGCAGGCCGATCACCGGCGTCAGCCAGTTGTCCGATGTTGCTGTCAGAAATGGCGGCAACAAGCCGATCACCTCGACGGCGTCGGCGGGGATGGCAGCCTCCTCGGCCGCCTCGCGGAGCGCGGTGGCCACGATGTCCGCGTCGTCGGACTCACTGCCCCCACCGGGGAAGCCGATCTGGCCAGCGTGGTGGCGGAGGTGCGCCGTGCGCTCGATGAAGAGCAGGGGGAGCCGCGGATCGCGCGTGTCGAAGAGGAGCAGAACGCCCGCGGCTCGGCGGCTCGCCGGCGGCGCCTCGTCGTGCGCGGCGTCGAGCCGGTCGACCGTGGCCCGGAGCACGTCCTCGAGGTCGGCCATGGGATCACTCTACGTGACACCCGCGGCTGCGCCGGTTGGTCAGGCGGCGTGGGGCCTCATCGTGCTGCGCAGGCTGGCTTCGAGTCGCAGCATGGCGTCGGCGCGACGCACGGCATCCTCGATCACGGTGGCGAGAAGCTGCTGGCGGATGTACCGCCCGGCCGCGTCGTCCTCCCTGGCGTCGGCCAGGCGCTGCAGTTCTGCGGCTGCCATCTCTGCTCCTGCTCCGCTGTGCGGCGTGGCCCGGGATGTGGACCCGGTGCCGTCGGCCGTGTTGGCAACGTACGCTTGCCGTCGCCGGTCGCGGTCACGTCGTGACCAAGCCTCGGTAAATGTGCGTGAAGGAGGTCTGAGGCAATGCAACGCGGCGTCGCATCGGGGGGTCGGGATCAGTCATCGCTGCGACCGTGCCCCCATTGCGCAGGCGTCTTGCGGGCTTCGCACCGCGAGTACGTGGGTGCTGGAAGCAGCACGACGGTGCTGCGCTGCACGTCCTGTGGACGCACGGTGACCGGCCCCATCCGCAGTGACGCCGGCCGCCGCGCAGCCACCACGGGAAGGTCGCGACGCCATCAGCCCGTCGACGAAGGGCCACCAACGAACCCTGTTCTCGACCCCGAGCTGGCGCGCCGGCTCCTCGAGGAGCTCGGTGGCTAGCTCACCGGTGCGCGGGAACGGCCCCGACCGGTGGCCGCGTGGCCAGTGGCGAATGTGAGTCGAACCAGCTCAGGACGGCGGCGTTGATCGGGTCCCGGTCGATGTCGACGCTCATGCCGTGGCCGCTGCGCGGGAACGAGACTCGGGCCACGTCGGTGCTGCACACTAGTCGTCGTTCGATCTCCACCGCGTTGTCCGGGTGGATGGTGCGGTCGCGTCCCCCGTGGATGACGAGCACCGGTGCGCGAATCGCCGCCAGCTCATCGCGGACACGGCCGATCAATCGGGTGAACTCGTAGATCGACGACATCGGGCGCCGGCCGTGCGAGTACAGTTGGTCGGCGCCGGCCGGGTCGTAGAGGTCGATGTCGTCGCCGGCTTGGTGCCATCGCACCACATGCCGGGCGACCGGCAGCAGGCGCGCCGCAACCCCGGAGATCCAGACCGCAGCGGCCAGCGTCGCCACCGCGGCAACACGCAGGTCGGTGGCGGCCAGGTGCAGCGCGAGGGTGCCGCCCATCGACTGGCCGGCGACCATCACCTCGTCGCAGTCGGAGGCCAGGATGTCGAGCTCTCGCTGCGCGGAGGCCATCCAGTCGGTACGGGCGGATGCCCCCAGCGCTGCGGGCGTGGTGCCGTGGCCGGCGAGCAGCGGGGCCCGGCAGCGGTAGCCGTTGCGCGCCAGGTGCTCGCCGAGACCGCGCAGCTCCGGCGGTGTGCCGGCGAACCCATGGAGCAGCAGCACGCCGCGGCGCCCCTCGCCGAGTGTCCACGGTTGCACCACCTCCGGGTCGAAGGGGATGAGAGTGCGCGCGGCCATGAGCGCGGCGAGTATATGCCGGGCCCGCGGATGCTACCGTCGCGCCCACGTGACCGAGGAGCTGATGCGTGCGGCGCTGGAATCGATCGTCTGCGGCGAATCGCTGGGCGTCGGGACCGCGCGCGCGGTCATGGACCTGGTCATGGACGGCGCGGCGACCCAGGCGCAGATCGGCGGCCTCCTGGCAGCCCTGCGAACCAAGGGCGAGTCCGTCGACGAGATCACCGGGATGGTGATGTCGATGCGCGACCACGCGACCGTGGTCGACCTCGAGCCCGGCGCCGTCGACACCTGCGGCACCGGCGGCGACGGCAGCAACACCTTCAACATCTCGACGGCGGCGGCATTGGTGGCAGCTGCCGCCGGCTGCCGCGTCGCCAAGCACGGCAACCGCGCGCAATCGTCACGGTGCGGCAGCGCCGACGTCCTCGAGGAGCTCGGTGTGCGCGTTGCGCTCGACGGCCCGGGTGTGCGCCGCTGCGTCGACGAGGCCGGGATCGGTTTCATCTTCGCGCCCGCATTCCACCCCGCGATGCGGCACGCGGCCGCGGCTCGCCGCGAGCTTGGCATCCGCAACGTCTTCAACATTCTTGGACCGCTGGCCAATCCCGCCCGAGTCCGCCACCAGGCGCTCGGGGTGGCCGGCAATGCCCCGGTCGGCGTCATGGCGGGGGTGCTCCACCGGCTCGGCCACCTTCATGCGCTGGTATTCTCCGGACCCGGTGGTATGGACGAGCTCGGCCTTGATGGGGTGGCGCACGGCTACGAGGTCACGCCCGCCGGCGTGCGCGACATCGAGATCGATCCTCAAGGGCTCGGGCTGACCGCAGCGCCGGCGCAGGCGGTCGTCGGCGGGGATGCCACCACCAACGCCCGGGTCATCGTCGCAGTCCTCGATGGCGCCACCGGCGCAGCCCGTGACGTGGTCCTGCTCAACGCCGCGGCGGCGATCGTCGCCGCGGATGCGGCCGAGGGGATGGCGGACGGGATCGAGCGCGCCCGCGCCGCCATCGATTCCGGGGCGGCGCGGGAAACGCTGCGCCGCCTCGTCGCCACCTCGCAGGCGGCCGGGTGAGTCGCAGCGGCGAGCTGCTGCGCCTTCAGCAGATCGACGCGCGGCTGGCGCATGACTCGACGCGCCTGCGCGACGCGGAGGCGGAGATCGCCGGCGACCCAGAGCTCGACCGGCGACGGCGCATGGCGCGCCGGGTGCGCCGCCAGCAGGCCACCGCGGACGCCGACCTCGCCAGCGCCGAACGGGAGGCGGATGGGCTGCGCAAGCGCGCGCGTGAGCTCGACCGTCACCTCTATGACGGTTCGGTGGGCAATCCCCAGGAGCTGCTCGCCATGCAACACGAGCTGGCGGCGCTCCGCGCGCGCATCAGCAGCGAGGACGACCGGCTGCTCGAGCTGATGCAACATGCCGAGTCCGCCGCGGGCGCGGAGCGCGATGCCAACGCCGCGATCGTCGACCTCGAACAGGAGCGTGCCGACCACGCCGGCGAGCTGCTCGAGCGAGTGGCGGCCCTCCGCACCGCGATCGATCAGCACGAGCGCGAACGCGCCGACGTCATGGCCGCGCTGGACGCCGCCGACGCGTCGCTGTACCTGCGGCTCAGCCGTCGTGTGCAGCCGGCGGTGGTGCGCATCACGGGCGACAGCTGCGGCGGCTGTCACATCCCGTTCGCCAACTCCGAGGTGCGACGCATCCGGCTCGCCGACGAGCCCGCCCAATGTCCGCGTTGTGATCGCATCGTGGTGTCGTGAGCGGCACCGTCGTCGTCTACACGGACGGGGCATGTTCGGGCAATCCCGGCGCGGGGGCGTGGGCATACCGAGTGGAGTGGCCGGACGGGTCCGTCGAGGAGGCCGCCGGAGCCGAGCCGATGACCACCAACAACCGCGAGGAGCTCAAGGCGGTGCGCGAGGGCCTTCGGGCCGTCAGGGCGCGCATCCGAGAGGACCGTGACTGGCGGATCGTGGTGCGCACCGACAGCCTCGGTGTCATCAACTGGCTGCTGCGTCGCTGGAAGCGCAAGGCCAACCTCGACCTCTACCCGGGCATCGACGCCCTCGTCGACGGTCGCGTGGAGTTCGAGCACGTCCGCGGCCACAGCGGGGAGCCCGGCAATGAGCGCGTCGACGAGCTCGCCGTGGCCGCGGTTGCGCGTCAGCTCGCCAACGCACCCGCTGTGGCTCCACCGCAGGGCGAGCTTCCGCTCGACTGAGGGGGGAGCGTGCAAGCCGGCCTGTAAGCCGGGTTCTGTCCCCGCCGCTTTGTTGACGACCCGCGGGTCGCCGCTCCCCGGCGACGGGGGACGGCCATCCATCTACGACGCCGATTGCCCGGCGCCTTCAGCGGCCTGACCCGGGACATGGAGCGAGCAGCCCCTGGGCGGCACGCCGCCCGTCCCTGTTCGGCCTTGCTCCGGACGGGGTTTACCTGGCCGGCCGGTCACCCGGCCGCCGGTGGGCTCTTACCCCACCATTTCACCGTTGCCGTGGCTTTCGCCCCGGCTGTGTCATTTCTGTGGCACTCTCCTTCGGGTCACCCCGACTGGGTGTTGCCCAGCGCCCTGCTCTGTGGAGCCCGGACTTTCCTCGGACGACGAGCGCCCGCGGCCGTCCGGCCGGCTTGCC
>JANWHI010000127.1 GCA_025450495.1 Candidatus Dormiibacter sp.
CGCGCGCGCTCGACCCCAACAGTGACCACCCCGTCAAGTCGCGCACCCGCGAGCGCGTGCAAGCCGCCGCGACGCGACTTGCGTACCACCCCAACCCAATGGCGCGCGCCCTGCGGGCCCGGCGCTCGCCGACGATCGCAGTTGTCGTTCATGACGTCAGCGATCCGTACTTCGCCGAGATCGTGCGCGGCGCCACCCACGAAGCCTCCACACACGGCTTCCTCACCATTGTCTGTAACAGCGCACGCGATCCCGCCACCGAGCTTCGCTACGTGCAGATGCTCTGCCTCAGTCGCGTCGCCGGCGTGCTCTTCGCGGGCGGTGGCCTCGAGGAGCCCGCCTACCGGCGCGAGCTACGCGGGTACACGCAGAGCATCGGCGAGTATGGGGGCGCAATCGTTGCACTCGCCCCTCGCGCCGAGTCATGGGCTGGGGAGATCCCCGACAACCGGGGCGGGGCGCGGATGATCACTGAGCACCTGCTCTCGCTTGGTCACCGCTCCATCGCGATGATCGGCGGCCCGCCTTTCATCCGCACCAGCCGTGAGCGCGAGCTGGGCTATCGCGCGGCCATGGAGGCGGCGAGCGCCGCGCCGTGGGTCACCACGGCAGACTTCAGTCGCTCGGGCGGGGCGGACGCGATGTCTCGCGTCCTGGCCCGTCGCGAGCGACGCATCACCGCCGTCTTCGTGGCCACGGACATCATGGCGTTGGGCGCGCTCAGTGAGCTGCGGCGTCGCGGTGTGCATGTCCCCGACGACCTCTCGGTGGCGGGTTTCGACGACATCGCGGGGCTGGACTTCGTTGATCCCAGCCTGACAACGGTGCGCGTCCCCATGGCGGAGATCGGCGCCGCCGGGGTGCGCCGGCTGTTCGGCCTGTTCGACGGCGAGCCGGGACGGCCGCGGGTCAGGGTGCATCCTGTCGATCTCGTGGTCCGCGACAGCACCTCGGCCCCGCGTCCAACGCGCGTTCCGCGCCTTCCCTCCGAACCCGCGACGCTCACCACCACACGTCACCGGCGCTGATACCGCCGTCCACGAACAGCGTCTGTCCAGTGATGAAGCCTGCCGCGTCCGAGGCGAGGAACGCGACAACACCTGCGACATCGTCGGGCTCGCCCAGCCGGCGCAGAGGAGTCGCGGCGACTGCCGCAGCGGCACGCTCCGGGTAGGCGTCGACGTAGGGCTGGAGCAGTGGGGTGCGGATGATCCCCGGGCCCACCGCGTTGACACAGACCCCGAACGGGCCCCACTCGATGGCGAGGCTGCGCACCATCCCTGTGAGCGCCGCCTTGGTAGCGGAATAGAGTACGCGGCGGCGCATGCCATGGATCGCCGTGACCGAGCTGGTGAGCACCACACGACCCCCTGGTCGGCGCGCCACAAGCGGCACGAAGACCTGGAGCGTGATGAAGCTCCCATATACGTTTGTGTCGAGCATCAGGCGCACGTCCGTATCCGAGGTTTCGAGCGCCTCACTCCGGCGAGCGAGCCCAGCGTTGGCGACGACGATGCTCAGCTCGACCGCGTCACGATCGAGCTGATCGCGCACCGCCTCGAGCTGGTCGCGCCGGCCGATGTCGGCCTGGAACAGCAACGGCGGCGCACAGCCCGTACCGATGATGGCGTCGACGGCCTGCGGTGGTGCCTCTCGCGCCACGATGACGAGCCGCGCGCCGTCGCGAGCCAGACGGCGGGCCACGGCGAGGCCGATGCCGGAGGTGCCACCCGTGACGAGCGCGGTGCGTCCCGCCAGCGCGCGCTCGCTCACCGCGCCGGCTCTGCTGCGCGCCAGGCCCGCCAGGTGGTGACCGTGATCGTGATGACCGGGTCGAGCTCCGCGGGGTCGGTGTACTGCGGGTAGCGAGCGAGCAGGCGCGTCCGAGCCAGCCTGAGTTCCTCGCCGGCGGCCAGGCGGGCGCGACCGTCGAGGCGAACCCACCAGAGCTGGGCCCAGTCCTCGCTCCATTCATGCGCCAGGAGGCCGACCCTCGGGTCTCGGCGGATATCGCTCAGCCGCGCCAGCGCACGGGTTCGCTTGGGCTTGGCATCCACGGGAATGAAGACGGTCGAGCCGTGTACCGCGTGGACGCAGGGGACGAGCCGTGGCGAGCCATCGGCGCGCAGCGTGGCGAGGATCGCCGCGCGGGCTCGGTCGAGAAGTGCCCACGCCTCCTCACGCTCCATTGGGGCGTCCTCCAACCCTAGAGAAACAGGTCGTTGGCTGGGTCGCGGATGAGGGGCCGGGCCGGGCCGTCGCCGCTCACCCCGAGCCCGCAACACACAGCGGCCGGCACGCGTGCGTACTTGCCGATCACCAGGTCGGCGGCGCTGGCGATCTCGTCGGCAATCGCGACGACGGTGGACGACAGCTCGTGGTTGTTGGGATCAACGAACCCGGTCAGATCCCGCAGCGGCGCCAGGCCACTGGAGCCCTTGGCGGTGCCGATGATGCCCTCGCGGAGAGGCCGACCCATGGTGTCGGCGATGATGACCACAAGCCGCGTCCCCGTGGAGGCCTCCAAATCGTGCCGCAGGCGCGCCGCCGAGGTCTCGACATCGACATGCACCGGCAGGAACTCGACTGCGACGGGCGCCACGTCAACAGGCGGAGTGAGCTGCACCGCGCGACTGTAGCCGCCCCTGGGGACGTGGCGACGTCATGGCAATCGTTCCCCTTCTCGGTTCGTGAGGCCGCTGCCCTATGCCATCATGGCCGCCAGGAGCCCTCGAGGACGGTGCGGAGGAGAAGCAATGGCGGTGGAGTTGAGGCAGGCGGAGAAGACCCCGCACACGGACCCCACGCGCATCACCCACTGGATCGCCGGCGCCTCCGACACGGCGGCCGCGGAGCGGCATGGTGAGGTGTTCAACCCGGCGACCGGCGCGGTGACCGGCCACGTGGACATGGCGACCGCCGCCGACGTCGATCGGGCCGTGCGAGCAGCGGCCGAGGCCTTCCGCGATTGGGCGGAGACGTCGCTGGTGCGCCGCGCGCGGATCCTGTTCGCGTTTCGCGACCTCGTCGAGCGGCACCTCGGCGAAATCGCGGCGCTCATCACCGCCGAGCATGGCAAGGTGCGGGCGGATGCGCGGGGCGAGGTGGCCCGTGGACTTGAGGTTGTCGACTTCGCCTGCGGCATCCCGCACCTCCTCAAGGGCGGCTTTTCGGAGAACGTGTCCACAGCGGTCGACGCGTACTCCATCCAGCAGCCGTTGGGCGTCGTCGCCGGCATCACACCCTTCAACTTCCCCGCCATGGTGCCGATGTGGATGTTTCCGGTGGCGATCGCCTGCGGCAATGCGTTCATCCTCAAGCCGTCGGAGAAGGATCCGTCGGCGTCGCGACTTCTGGCTGAGCTCTGGGCCGAGGCCGGGCTGCCGAGCGGGGTGTTCAACGTGGTCAACGGCGACAAGGCGGCCGTCGACGCCATCCTCCACCATCCGGAGATCGCCGCGGTCAGCTTCGTGGGGTCGACGCCGGTGGCCCGCTACGTCTATGAGCAGGGAACCCAGCACGGCAAACGTGTGCAGGCGCTCGGTGGTGCCAAGAACCACGCGGTGGTGCTTGCTGATGCTGACCTCGACGCGGCCGCTGATGCCCTGGTCGGTGCAGCGTTCGGATCTGCTGGTGAGCGCTGCATGGCGATCTCGGCAGTGGTGGCGGTGGGCGATGCGGGTGACGGCCTGGTGGAGCGGATCGCCGCGCGCGCCCGGGAGCTGGTCGTTGGTCCGGGGACCGAGGACGCATCGGAGATGGGTCCGCTGGTAACGGCCGCCCACCGCGATCGGGTGAGGTCCTACGTCGACGCCGGGGTCAGCAGCGGCGCGGATCTGGTCGTCGACGGTCGCGCCGGCGCCATGCCGGCCACGGACGGTTTCTGGCTCGGACCAACCCTCTTCGACAAGGTCAGCACGGAGATGTCGATCTATCGCGACGAGATCTTTGGTCCGGTGCTGTCGATCCTCCGCGCCGACACGTTCGAGGAAGCCCTGGCGCTGGTAAACAGCAACCCCTACGGCAACGGTACCGCCATCTTCACCACTGATGGTCGCGCCGCGCGGCGTTTCCAGCATGAGGTGACCGTGGGCATGGTGGGCATCAACATTCCCATTCCTGTGCCCATGGCCTTCTACTCGTTCGGCGGCTGGAAGGACTCGCTCTTCGGTGACAGCCACGTCCATGGGGTGCACGGCATCCATTTCTACACGCGCACAAAGGCGGTGACCAGCAGCTGGCCGGCGCCTGGACCGGGGGGACGTGACTACGGCTTCCCCGTCAATCGGTAGGAGCCGCGTCGCGCAATCGCGGAGGGTCTCCTCGGCATAGGTGCGCAGGAAGCGGTCTCGGTCGGTGCCCGGCGCGTGAAATACGAGGTATCGAAAGCCTATATCGAGATAGTGCTGGATGGCCGCGATGTGTTCGCTGGCATCTGAGGAGACGATCCAGCGGCTCGCCGACCGCTCGGCGCTCAGTGCATCGGCGCGACGCTCCATCCCGAGCAAATGACTGCCTAAAGGATAGCGCGGCAACACCACGGCACATGCACGTCTGCCATCATGCCCCGCCGATGACCGGGGCACTCGAGCAACCGCACGACGAGGTCAGCGCCCCTGATGTGACCGATGGACGGGTACGACCCATTGTCCCGGTCCTCGCTGCGGCGGCGATGCTGTTGCTCGCGCTGAATCTGCGCATGGGAATCTCTTCGATCGGACCGGTGCTGCCGCAGCTCCTCCACGACCTACCCGCGAGCGTGGTATTCGGCTCGTTGCTCACCACCGCGCCGGTGGTCATGATGGGGCTGGCGTCGCCACTCAGCGGCCGCGTCGCCGAGCGCATCGGCGTCGAGTGGACCGTCCTCGTCGCGCTGACCGTGATCGGCCTGGCGACGCTGGTGCGGCTGTGGGCCGTAACCCCTTACCTCCTGCTGGCCAGCGCCCTGGTCCTGGGTGTCGGTATCGCCGCCGGCAACACGATGCTGCCCGCGATCGTCCGTCGGTACTTCCCGGCGCACCTCGTCTTGATGACCGGGGTCTACACGGTGGGCATCAACATTGGGGCTGCCGGCGCCGCGCTCGCCACACCGCAGCTTGCCCAGTGCGCGGGGCCGACGTGGCGCGGAGCGCTCGCGACCTGGGCTATCGGCGCCCTCGTCGCCGGGGTGGCCTGGCTGGTCATTGTCAGATGGTTCCCACCGACCCGCCGTCGCAAGGAGCGGGATCTTTCGGAACGGAGCGCATACGCGTGGCTCGTAGCTCTCTTCTTCGGCCTGCAGTCAATGGTCTATTACGGCGTGCTCGCATGGCTCGCCCCGCTCTACGAAGAGCGGGGCTGGTCGAAATCTCAGGCCGGCCTGCTGCTGGCGCTCTTCACCGCATCGCAGATCGTGGGATCGATGGCGGCCTCGGTCATCGTCCAGCGCACTGCGCGATTGGTCGCCGGCCTCCGCGTCACCGCGCTCGTGACCGCCGTCGGCGTGTTTCTGGTGGGAATGACGCCACTGTCAGCTCCTTGGCTGTGGGCCGCGATGCTCGGACTTGGCGCCGGCGGGATCTTCACCCTCGCGCTGACCGTGCCCCTGGCGGTGACGGTCACTGTCGATGGCGCTCGGCGGATGACCGCGACCACGCTCTGTTACGGCTACCTTCTCGCCGCCACGGGTCCGTTCGTGGTCAGCGTGCTGCGCAGCCTGTCCGGCGATTTCAGGTGGAGCTTCGGCCTGCTTTCCGTGGTGTCGCTGGTCGCTCTCGCGATCGCCCGGACGGTGACGGCGCGCCAATTGCCATCGCGTCGGGAGCAGGCCCCATCACCGTAGAGCCGTGCACGTCAAGGAGGCCCGGTCTGGCCTGCTTGACAACGTAATCGAGCGGGCAATATGCTGCCGTCCCGTCGGGAGGCAATCGGTTTCCTTCTCGAACGCGTGAGTTTCCGACTCACGATGTCGTCGCGCGATGACGGGGAGGCGGCGGGTGGACACGTTCTCCGGTCACAGGGGCGTGAAGCTGGCGCTCATCACGCTGTTCTCATCGACGGTTCTTGGCGCGTGCGGCTCAGCCGGAGGAGGCGGTGGTTC
>JANWHI010000128.1 GCA_025450495.1 Candidatus Dormiibacter sp.
GCCATGATGGTGATCACCGCGAACGCTCCGATGTTGGCCGCCGCGTAGCTGGCGAGGTAGTACAGCGCGCCCCAGGTGGCGGCGGGGCTCAGCACGACCACCCCGATCAGGATGTAGCCCCCCTGGGCGATGCCGGAGTAGCCGAGCATGCGTTTGAGGCTGTGCTGCTGCAGCGCAGCTACGTTGCCGATCACCATCGAGGCGATGGCCACGAAGAACACCATCACCTTCCACTTGTCGTAGACATTGGTGGCGCCGAGCGTGTAGCTGAAGACCCGCATCAGCGCGGCGAAAGCGGCCACCTTGGTGGTCACGCTCATGAACGTGGTCACCGATGTCGGTGCGCCCTGGTACACGTCGGGGGTCCAGGTGTGGAACGGTGCCGCGCTGATCTTGAAGGCCAGCCCGACGAAGAGAAGCGCGATGCCTGCCATGAGCAGCGGATCGACGGTGTTGGTGCCGTTCTGCAGCGCGGCGGCGATGGGCACCAGCTGGGTGTGACCGGTCTCTCCGTAGATCAACGCCATGCCGAAGAGGAGGAAGCCTGAGGCGAAGCCGCCAAGCAGCAGATACTTCATCGCCGCCTCCTGCGACCGCGGCTCGAGGCGGTTGAAGCCGCTGAGGATGTACAGCGCGATCGAGAGCAGCTCGATGGCCAGGAAGATGACCATCAGGCTGCTGGCCCCGGCGAGGAGCATCATCCCCGTCGCCGCCCCGAGGATCAGCGCGTAGTACTCCCCGTAGTGGATGCCCCGGCGATTCAGGTACTGCGGGCTGATCACCAGCACAAGCGCGGTGCTGATCAGGATGATGCCATTGATGAACAGCCCGAAGCGGTCATACGCGAACGAGCCGAAATAGACCGTGTGTCCCGTGGTTGCGTCGAACCACCCCCACACCGTGGCACCGAAGGACGCCGCCACCATGACCACGCTGAATGCCGCCAGCCAGCCGCGCTGCGCGGGCTTGGTCACCAGGTCGAGCATCATCAACGCCACGAAACCGCCGCCGAGGATAACCTCGGGGAGGATGCCGACGATGTCGCTACCGGTGGGGGTGACCAGCGACGGCAGGACGGCGAGCATGGTCACGGCACGCTCGCGCTGGCCGTCGTGCCGCTGACAGCCGCGGTCTGGCCAAGCGAACCGTTGGCCACCGCCACCGTCTGCTGGACGCTGGGCCGCGACACGTCACCGATCGGCCGGGGGAACACCCCGATCAGCACCATCAAGCCCACCAGCGGGAGCAGCACGAGACCCTGCGCCGGGCGGATGTCGCGGACGTTCGCGGTGCGCGGGTGGGGCGAACCGTGCATCAGGCCCTGGTGGAGGCGGAACATGTACCACGCCGCCAGCACCACCCCGAACCCGCTGAGCACCGCGTAGGCGGGATGCAGCTGGAAGGCGCCGAGCATGATGGTGAACTCGCCGACGAACGAGTTCATCCCGGGCATGCCGAGCCCGGCGAGCGTGGCCACGAGGAACAGGCCGTAGAGCCACGGCATCGGTTTCTCCAAGCCGGCCAGCTCGCGGCGATCGCGGGTGCCGGTGCGCTCCTCGATGAAGCCGACGATGATGAACAGCGCCGCGATGATGATGCCGTGGTTGACGATCTGGATCACCGCGCCGTTGACCCCGTTGTTGGTCAGGGTGAAGATGCCGAGCGCGATGAACCCCAGGTGGCTGATGCTCGAGTACGCCACGATCCGTTTGATGTCGGTCTCGGAGAGGGCCAGCAGGGCGCCGTAGATGATGCTCAGCACCGCGAGCGCGGCGAGAAACCACTTGAAGGTGTTGATGGCATCGGGGAACAGCGTCAGGCCGAAGCGGATGAAGCCGTAGGCTCCCAGCTTGCTGACCAGCCCGGCGAAGAACACGAGCACCGGCACCGGGGCCGACTCGTAGAGATCGGGCAGCCAGGTGTGGAACGGCACCACGGGAATCTTGATCAGGAAGGCCGCTGCGAACGCCAGGAAGGCCCACTGCTCGGGGCTGAACGTGGTGATGTTGAGCCCCGGGATCACCAGCGGCGTATGCGACATCTGGCCGCCGAGCAACACGGTGAGGTCGAACGAGCCCTTGCCGCTGGCGAAGAACAGGCTGATGATCGCGATCAGCATCAGCAGGCTGCCGGCGACCGTGTAGATGATGAATTTCAGGGTGGCCCGGCCGCGGTTCTCGTTGCCGTAGTTGGCGAGAACGAAGTAAAGGGGGATGAGCATCCCCTCCCAGAAGAGGTAGAAGAGCAGCAGGTCGAGGCTGAGCAGGACGCCCGCGGTCATCGTCTCGGTGAGCAGCAGCAGGCCGCAGAACATCTTGAGCCGCTCCGTACTCCGGCGCGAGACCAGGATCGCGCCCAGCAGGAAGACACCGGCGTTGAGCGCCAGGATCCAGGCCGAGATACCGTCGAGGCCGAGGTGGTAGAACGCGCCGATCGCCGGCACCCAGTCGTGGGCCTCCTCGTAGCGGAAGGTCATCGGTCCCGGGGACAGGTGCGACACCGGTGAGCCGCTGAGTCCCGCGACGAGCGTCCAGACGATGATCGCCGTGGCCAGCGTCGCCGCCACCGTCACCCCCTTGATCAGCCCCGGCGCGGTGCGCGGGATCACCTGGAGGAGAAGCGCGGCACCCAGCGGCACCATCAGGACGACAGTCAGCCAGGGAACGTTCATCGCGACACCAGCACGATGGTGGCCACGACGAACACGCCCGCCGCCGCGATCATGTACGACGCGTAGTCACGGATCAGCCCGGTCTGGTAGTCGCGCGCCCAGGCGCCGAGCTCCGAGCACGCCTCGCTGACCACCCTCACCCAGCCGTCCATGACGCGCGGCTCCACCACCTTGCGCGCTGCGGTCGCGAGCGCGGCCACCGGACGCACCAGGATGGCGTCGTAGATCTCGTCGAAGTAGAATTTGTTGTAGGACAGCTGGGGCAGGGCGCGCGGCAGCCGCGCCGTGATCACCGCGGCGTCGGGGTTGCGCTGCAACCAGATCCGAGCCGCCGCCCCGGCGCCGAGAAGCGACGCCACCGTCCCCGCAATGGCCGCGAGCACGGCGGCGCCCAGACCGAGATCGACGGCGACCGGACCTGATGTCGGCGAGGTGAGCACCGGCGCGAGGAAGCTGGTGAAGACGCCGGTGAGCAGGTTCTCGTGGATGAACAGCGCCCAGATGGCCAGCACCACGCCGAGCCCCGCACTGAGCGCGGCGAGGATGGCGACCGGGCCGAGCATCACCGGCGCCGCCTCGTGCGCCGCGTAGACCCGAGCGGTCTGCGGCTCACCCCGGAAGACGATGGCCCAGAGCCTGAAGGCGTACAGACCGGTCAACACGTTGACGCCGAGGCCCACGATGTAGAGCAGCCACGGCACCGCGCCGGGCCCGTTGGTGAGGCCGAAGCCGAGGAGGCCCTCCTTGCTGAAGAACCCGATGAACAGGGGGATGCCGGCAAGGGCGAACGTGCCGCTCAGAAAACATCGCTCGGTGGTGCGCATCCTGGCAGCGAGCCCGCCCATCAGGCGGATGTCCTGCTCGTCGTGGAGCGCGTGGATGACGTTGCCCGCGGCCATGAAGAGCAGCGCCTTGAACACCGCATGCGCGGCAAGGTGGAACATCGCCGCCGAGTAGGCCCCGATGCCCACCGCGAAGATCATCAGGCCGATCTGCGACATCGTCGAGTAGGCGATCACGCGCTTGATGTCGACCTGGCTGAGCGCGATCACGCCCGCCATCACCGCGGTCCCGATGCCCACGCAGGCCACCATCCCCTGCGCCACCGGGGCACGGTCGAAGAGCGGATGGAAGCGGGCGATCAGGTAGACGCCGGCGGTGACCATGGTCGCCGCGTGGATCAGCGCCGACACCGGCGTGGGGCCCTCCATCGCGTCGGGCAACCATGTGTGCAGGGGAAACTGCGCGCTCTTTGCGAAGGCACCGATGGCGAGCAGCGAGCAGATCCCGGTGACCAGCAGGCCGCCGGAGGCGAACGAGCCGCTCGAGGCGAAGATACCCGGCAGGCTCAAGGTGCCCACGTGAAGCACGATGAGAAACGCCGCGATCACCAGCGCGACGTCGCCGATCACCTGGGTGATGAAGGCCTTGCGCGCGGCGATGACAGCGCTCGGTCGCTCATACCAGAAGCCGATCAGCAGGTAGCTGCTCAAGGCCACCATGGCCCAGCCGATGATCAGGATCAGCAGGTCGCCGGCCAGCACCAGCAGAAGCATCGAGAAGATGAACACGTTCATGTAGCTGAAGAACCGGGCGATGCCGGGGTCGTGCTCCATGTAGCCGACGCTGTAGAGGTGGATCAGGAAGCCGACACCGGTGATCACCATCAGCATCACCGAGCTGAGCGGGTCGAGCGTGATGTCCACGCCCACACGAAGGCTGCCGAGGTCGATCCACTGCCAGAGGTGCGCCGTCGCCGACTTGGCGCCCGCGGGGGCGCCCACCACCATCGCCAGCATGATGCAGGCCACCACGAACGCAGCCAGGATGCTGAGCGTGCCCGCGAGGTTGACGGCAGTCCGCGGCAGCCTCGGCCCGGCAAGCGCGTTGAACAGCGCCCCGGCCAGCGGCAGCAGCAGGATCAGGCTGGCCAGGACGGCGACGGCGGAGGTGTTCACTCGCTCATCTCGTCGAGGTCGTCGACGTCGAGCTCGCGGCCGATGCGGAACACCTGGGTGATCAGCGCCAGGCCGACGACCACCTCGGCGGCGGCGACGACGATCACCATGAACGCGAACACCTGGCCCTCCTCGCTGTTGAGGAAGCGGCCATAGCCGACGAACACGATGTTGACCGCGTTGAGCATCAGCTCGATGCACATGAACACCACGATGGGGTTGCGCCGGATCAGCACCCCGAGCGCGCCAATGCTGAACAGGAAAGCAGCGAGGGCAAGCAGGAACGGGAACGTCGCTCCGGGGGTCATCCGACCTCGACCTCGATGCGTTCCTCTTCGGCGCGCTCCTCCTCGGGCGTGAAATCACGCATGCGGGCCTGCCCGGGCTCACGGCGCAGCGGCGCGGTCTCGTGGCGCCGATGCCGGGTCAGGTACACGGCGCCGATGGCCGATACAAGCAGCAGCAGGGAGGTGATCTCGAAGGGCAGCAGGAAGGTGGTGAAGAGCTGGCCGCCGACGGTCTGTACGTTGCCGGCGGTATTGACCAGGCCGTTGTCGGACTGGTCGAACGAGAACGTCTTGTACGGGTCGGTTGCCTGACCGATCTGCTGGGCACGGAACCCGCTGGCGTTGTAGGTGATCCCGTTGCGCGCGGCAAGCAGCACCGAGACGGTGATGCCGACGGCCACCACCACGCCGATGATGAAGCGCAGATCGACCCGGAAGCGCTCCTCACGGTCGGGCGAGAGCAGGGCGATGATGAACACGAAGAGCACCACCACCGCCCCGGCGTAGACGATCAGCTGGACGACGAACAGGAACTGCGCGTTGAGCACCAGGAAGATCACCGCCAGCGCACCGATGGCGAGCACCAGTGAGAGCGCCGAGTACAGCGGCTGGGGCGAGAAGACAACGCCGAGCGCGCTCAGCGCGGCCAGGGCGCCGGCAACCCAGATGATCGCGGTCATCGCGGTTCGGACTCCTCGGGACTTATCACCCTGGGAACGTGGATCGGCACGCCGTACTCACCGGGATGGGGCACGTCGGTGCGGATGCCCTCGCCGAGCTCCCAGGCAACTCGCGGGCTCACCCCAGATGGGTTGCGCTCGCGCCCGGTCTGGTCCGCGCCCGCGCCCACCTCACTCGCCGCCGTCCGGGCGTTCTCGAACCTGGGCCACGACTCGAGCAACTCCGCCTTGGTGACCACGGTGCGCTCCCGCCGGTAGTCGGCGAGCTCGAAGCGCGGGCCCAGCGTGATCGCCTCGGTCGGGCACGCCTCAGCGCAGTAGCCGCAGTAGATGCAGCGCATCAGGTTGATCTCATAGCGCTCGGCGTAGCGCTCGCCCGGCGACACCGGGTTCTCTGGGTCGTTCTCGGCGGGACCGACGTAGATGCAGCCGACCGGGCAGGCCGCGGCACACAGCTCGCACCCGATGCACTTCTCGAGGCCGTTGTCGTAGCGGTGCAGGATGTGCCGGCCGCGGTGGCGTGGTGGGGTGGGCTTCTGCTCCTCGGGCCAGCGGACGGTGATCGGTTTGCGCGACATCACCCGCAGGGTGTGCGCCAGGCCCTTGGCGATCTCGGTCAGCATCGGCGAGCTCTCACGACGCGCGCACCGCCACGATCGCGCCGGTGACCACGATGTTGACCAGCCCCAGCGGCAGCAGCACCTTCCAGCCGAAGTTCATCAGCCGGTCGTAGCGGAAGCGCGGCAGAGTCCAGCGCAGCCACATCATCACGAACAGCAGCGCGCTGACCTTGGCGAGGAACCAGCCGGCGCCCACCAGCCCACCCAGCCAGTCCGAGTGGATGAACGGCAGCAGCGGCAGCCAGCCGCCAAGGAACACCAGGGTGGCAATCGCACAGACGATGACCATGTTGATGTACTCGCCAAGGAAGTAGAAACCGAAGCGCATCGACGAGTACTCGGTGTGATAGCCGGCGACCAGCTCGGTCTCCGCCTCGGGCAGGTCGAACGGCAGCCGGTTGGTCTCGGCGAGGGCGGCGGTGAAGTAGAGAAGGAATGCCATTGGTTGCAGCACCACGAACCACACGTCATGCTGCATCAGCACGATCTTCTCGAGGTCGAGCGACCCGGCCAGGATGACGGCGCCGATGAGCGCGAAGGCCACGGCCATCTCGTACGAGATCAGCTGCGCCGATGAGCGCAGGCCACCGAGCAGCGAGTATTTGCTGTTGGCCGCGTAGCCGCCCAGGAAGATCGCGTACACCCCCAGCGAGGTGATCGCGATCACGAAGAGAAGGCTGACGTTGACGTGGATCAGGTCCCAGTGAAGCGCGTATCCGCCGCTGCAGCCCTGGCCCACAAGCTGCCCGCCCACGCAGGTCATCCCGCTGATGGGGATGGCCGCGAACGCGAAGATCGCGGCGCCGCCGGCCAGCGCGGGGCCAACAAGGTAGAGCCACCGGTCGCGGCCGCCCGGCGCGGCGTTCTCCTTGAACAGCAGCTTGACGGCATCCGCGGCCGGTTGGAGCAGCCCCATCGGCCCGACCCGGTTGGGACCGACGCGCAGCTGGATGCGTGCCGCCACCTTGCGTTCCGCGAAGGTCAGGTATGCTGCAGACGTCGCTAGGGCGAGCAGTACCACTACCGACTTGATGAGGATCACGACGATCCCGTCGTTGCCGACGCGGCCCGCGGTGAAGATGTCGGAGAACGCCGCGATCATGCAACCACCGTCGCGTTGAAGACCGCCCGTCCCCCGTTGCCGGCCCGCCCGTACGCGGGGATCTCCGCGACCAGCTCACGGTTGACGTGGAGAGGATCGGCGGGCCAACCGGGCGCACCGAGCTCGGCGGCAAGCGCACTGAGCACCCGGGTCTCGCTCGGGGTCTGCGTTGCCGGGGGCAGCGCCTGCCGGATGCGCTGGACTCGGCCCTCGAGGTTGGTGACGGTGCCGGCCTTCTCGAAGAACGCGTGCCCCGGGATGAGAACCGTGGCAGCGCGGCTCAGCGGCCCGGGGCGGGTGTCGATGACGACGAGCACCCCGACTCGGGCGACCGCCGTCTCCAGCAGTTGGGCCGCGCCGTCCGCCCAGAGGCTGCCGCCCATCACCACCAGCCCTTTCACCAGCCCGGCCGCTGCGGCTTCCAGGATCGCCCGGCCCGACTTGCCCTCCGTGACGGGGGCGTACCCCGGACCGCTGTTGGGCAGCGCGCCGACGTCCTTGGCGCCGCGTCCGTTGACACCGCGGGTGACGGTGAGTCGGCGCACCTCGCCGTTGCCGGAGAGAGCCGCGCTGAGTTTTGCCGCATGCTCGCGGTTGGTCTCGTCGGCGATGACGCCGATGACCCCGGCGGGCAGGCTGCCGACGTCCCGCCGGCTGGCATCGCCGGCCACGCGGCGAACCGACACTCCGCGCTTGGTCGCCGCCTTGTGCAGGCGCAGCGTCAGCACCGGTGCCTGGCGCTCCGGCTCGCCGCCGAGGACCACCACCGCTGCGCACTCCTCGATCTCGGCGATGCCGAGCGAGTGCCCGTCGGGGCCGATGTCCGCGAAGTGATCGAGCTGATGGTCGATGTGCGGCGTCCCCAGCGCGACCCGGGCGAGCCGCTGCAACAGCCACAGTTCTTCGTTGGTGTTCTGCGCTGAGCCGATGACCCCGACCGCCTCGGAGCCGTGCTGGTCGCGCACCTCGCCGAGCAGCCGGGCCGCGGTGGCGATGGCCTCGCTGACCGAGACGTCGCGGACGCCACGGTCGTCGCGCACCACCGGCCGGCGCACGCGGTCGACGTTGTTCCAGCTCTCGGCGCTGTAGCGCCCGCGGTCGCACAGCCACATGTCGTCGACGAGCGGGTTGTCTCGCGAGGCGAACCGCTTGATCTCGAAATCGCGGGTGTCGACGTTGATGTTGCAGCCGAGCGAGCACTCCGGGCACACACTCTTGGTGCGCTGCAGGTCCCACGGGCGTGCCTTGAATCGGTACTGCCGGTGGGTGAGCGCCCCGACGGGGCAGATCTCCGGGAGGTTGCCCTGAAACTCGGACTTCAGCTGGGTCCCGTCGAACGTGCTGATGGTGGTGTGGACACCTCGCTCAACGAGCACGAGCTCCTTCTCGCCGGTGATCTCGTCGTAGTAACGAGTGCAGCGCCAGCAGAGGATGCAGCGCTCCTGGTCGAGCTCGATCCTGTCGCTGAGCACCACCGCCTTGTCGAAGTGCACCTTGTCGGTGATGGGGAAACGCGAGCTTGGCGGCCCATAACGGAAGGCGAAGTCCTGCAGGTCGCACTCACCGCCGCGGTCGCACACCGGGCAGTCGAGCGGGTGGTTGAGAAGCAGGAACTCGAGCATCCCCTCGCGCGTCTTGGTGACATCGGCGCGCTGCGTGTCGACGACCATCCCCTCGGTGACGTACGTCGCACACGCCGGCTGCAGCTTGGGCATCTTTTCGACGTGCACCAGGCACATGCGGCAGACAGCCACCGGCTCCATCTTGGGGTGCGAGCAGTAGATGGGGATGTGGATGCCGAGCTTCTCGGATGCATCGGTGACCAGCGTGCCCTTGGCAACGCGGATCGACCGCCCATCGATGCTGATGCCGACGAGACCGTCGTCGGGCTGTGCCGGCGGCGTTGTGTCGGCGGCCATCTAGGCCGTCACCAGCTCTGCGGTCGCGGTCCGCACCGGGCACGAGCCCGCGCCGCAGTGCGCCTCGAACTCTTCCCTGAATGCCTGGTAGGCGGACATCACGAACCACGTCGCGGTGTCGCCCAGTGGGCAGAAGCACTTGCCGTTCATGTTGTCGCAGATGTCGGCGAGGGTGGTCAGCTCCGCGCGCGTCAGCTGGCCGGCCTCGAGCCGGTGCATGAGGTCGGACTCGAAGTAGGTGCCCTCGCGGCACGGCGCGCACTTGCCGCAGGACTCGTGGTGGTAGAAGTCGACCAGGCGCATCGACACGTTGACGAGGCAGGTGGTCTCGTCCATGAACACCATCGCGCCGGCGCCCAGCGACGAGCCCGCCTTGGCCACCGCGTCCATGTCGAGCGGGAGGTCGATGTGCTCGGGCAGCAGCACCTGCATCGAGCCGCCGCCGGGCTGGAACGCCTTGAGAGAGCGGCCCTTCCAGACTCCGCCGCACTCCTCTTCGAGCAACTCGCGGATCGGCGTGCCCATCTGCATCTCGTAGGTGCCGGGGCGGTTGATGTGGCCACTGCAGCAGAACAGCCGCGTCCCTGCGCTCTTCTCGGTGCCAAGCGCCTTGAACCAGGCGCCACCACGCTGGACGATGTGGGGTAGGTTGGCCAGGGTCTCGACGTTGTTGACCACCGTCGGCTTGCCGTACAGGCCCTTGAGAGCGGGGAACGGCGGCTTGAGACGCGGCTGACCGCGGTAGCCCTCGAGCGAGTCGAGCAGCGCGGTCTCCTCACCGCAGATGTAGGCGCCCGCGCCGCCATGGACGATGACGTCGCAGTTCAAACCACTGCCGAGGATGTTGTCGCCGATCAGCCCGGCGGCGCGCGCCTCCTCCACACAGCGCTCGAGCAGCACGCGCTGGTCACGGTATTCCCCGCGGATGTAGATGAACGCGGTGTTCACCTGGAGCGCGAACGCCGCGATCAGCAGCCCCTCGATGAGCTGGTGAGGGTTCTCGTCAATGAGCGCTCGATCCTTGAAGCAGCCGGGCTCCGACTCGTCGGCGTTGCAGCACAGGTAGCGCGGGAACACGTCCTTGGGCAGGAATCCCCACTTGGTGCCGGTTGGGAAGCCGGCGCCGCCGCGGCCACGCAGGCCGCTCAGCTTCACCTCCTCGACGAGGCTCTCGGGAGTGAAGCGACGGAACGCCTCGCGCAGGCCCTGGTAGCCGCCGCGGCGCTGGTAGACGGCGAGCGTCTGCAGGCCCTCGATGCCGAAGTCCGCGGTGAGCAGCTTGTGTTCCGCCATGACCGCGCGATCCTACAGATCGCTCGCGTCGAGACGCGGTCGCTTGCGGGGCGTGGCGCGACTGGCGCGAGGCTTCGACGAGCCCTTGGGGCGCGCCTCGGTGGCTGCGGGAGGCCCCTCGGCGGTCGGGGCCGGAGGCGTCTCCCCGGCCGGTGGGTGCGGCCCGGTGAGCGGGGGCGCGTCGGTGACCCGCGGGTCCGCCGCGTGGCGGTCACCGTGGCTCGGCCGGGGCTCGGCCCGGATCCGCTCCAGGATCACATCGACGCGTTCGGGGGTCAGGTCCTCCTGGAAACGGTGGTCGACCTGCATCGCCGGGGCCCCGCCACACGCCCCGAGGCACTCGATCGTGCTCTCCCAGGTGAACCTCCGGTCAGCGGTGGTGCCGCCGGAGGGGCAGCCCAACCGCTGCTCGACGTGCTCGACGATCGCATCGGCCCCGCGCAGCGCGCAGCTCACGTTGACGCAGATGAGCAGGTGATGGTCGCCGGCGGGTCGGTCGAAGTACATCGAGTAGAAGGTGCTGACCGCCTGCACCTCGCTGGGCGCAAGGTCGAGAATCGAGGCGACCTCGGCCATCCCCTCGACCGACAGATACCCCAGCTCGTTCTGCACCGCCCACAGGCACGGCAGGACGGCGCTGCGCGGCTGCGGATACCGATCCCGAAGAGCGGTGATCTCGCGGATGGTCGCGCCGGCTAGAGGCACGGTGTCTCCGCCATCGCTTGGTGTCCCCTCCCCGGGCAGCTGCACTCGCCCGCACTCATCGATCCACATCCCCCAGGACGATATCGATCGATCCGATAACCGCCACAACGTCCGCGATGAGCTCGTCGTGAACCATGTGGGGAAGAGCGCTCAGGTTGCTGAATGAGGGCGCACGCACCTTGCAGCGGTAGGGGCGGTTGCCGCCGTCGCTGACGATGTAGAAGCCGAGCTCGCCGCGGGGCGATTCGATGGCCTGGTACACCTGCCCGTGCGGCACGCGGAAGCCCTCGGTCACCAGCTTGAAGTGGTGGATCAGCGACTCCATCGACGTGTTGATCTCGTTGCGAGGTGGCAGGGCGACCTTGCGGTTGCTGGTGTTGACCGGGCCGTCGGGCAGGTTGGCCATCGCCTGCCCGATGATGCGCAGCGATTCACGCGCCTCGCGCATGCGAACCAGATAGCGGTCGTACACGTCGCCGTGGCTGCCGATCGGGATGTCGAAGTCGAAGTGGTCGTACGAGCTGTACGGTTGCGCCTTGCGCAGGTCGTAGGGGATGCCGCTGCCGCGCAGCGTCGGACCGGTGGCGCCGTAGGCGAGCGCGTCGTCGGGGGTGAGCACGCCCAGGCCGCGAGTGCGCTCCAGCCAGATCGGGTTCTTGGTGATCAGCAGCTCGTACTCGTCGATGAAGCTGGGGAAGGTGCGCACCACCTCGTTGACCAGCGCGTAGAACTCGTCGGGCACGTCGGCGAGCAGGCCGCCGACCCGGATGAAGGAGGTGTGCATGCGCACACCGCTGACCAGCTCGTTGATGTCGAGCAGCTTCTCGCGCTCGCGCCAGGCGTACACGAAGGGCGTGGTCGCGCCCAGGTCGAGCGCGCTGGTCCCGTACCAGAGGAAGTGGCTGGCGACGCGGGTCAGCTCGCACATGATCACGCGCAGGTACTGGGCGCGCAGTGGCACCTCGACACCGAGGAGGCGCTCTGCGGCGAGCGAGAAGCCGAGGTTGTTGAACAGCGGCGCCAGGTAGTCCATGCGATCGGTGAAGGGGATGCACTGCTGCCAGGTGTGCGACTCGAACGACTTCTCGAAGCCGGTGTGCAGGAACCCGATGTCGGGCCGGCACTCCCGCACCACCTCGCCGTCGAGCTGCAGCACCAGCCGGAGCACCCCGTGGGTGCTGGGGTGCTGCGGACCCAAGTTCAGCTCCATGGTGTCGTCGTCGAGCTGCACGATGTCGATGGCGTCGTTGGCGGTCTCGACGCCCAGCAGGTCGCGGCCGCGGTCGTAGGCGTCTGATTGCGGGTCTCGCATCGGCAGTGCGGGACCGCCGAGCGGCGGCAGCACGGCCATCAGCGCGAGGTTCCGGGCATGTCGCGGGGACGCTCCGCAGCGGGCAGCGCCCACTCGAGGTTGTGGGTGAACGCGACCGGCTCGCCGAAGCTCACGTAGTCCTTGCGCAGCGGATGGCCCACCCAGTCCTCAGGAAGGAGGATCCGATGGAGGTCGTGGTGGCCGACGAAGTCGATACCGAAGAGGTCGAAGGTCTCGCGCTCGTGCCAGTCCATCCCAGCGAAGACGCGCTCGAGAGTCGGCACCTGGGGCGCGTCTTCGGTCACCTGCACGATGACCCTGCACTCGTCGTTGTGCTGCAGCGAGCGCAGCTGGTAGACGATGTCGAAGCGTGGCTGCGCGGGTTCGCGGTCGGGCCAGTCCACCGCGGTGACGAACAGAGGCAGCGTGTACATCGCGTCGCCGTCATCGCGCAGCAGGGTCAGCGCGCGGACGAGGTGGTCGGCGTGCAGGTACACGGTGACCTCGCCGTACTCATCGTGCGTGCGCAGCAGTGCCTCGGGCATCTCGCGTGCCAGCAGGTCAGCGGCGCGGCGCCCTCGGGACGGACGTGCCGAAGCGGTCGGGGCGGCGGTCGTGGTCACGGGGAACTACCCTCGGAGGGAGCTGGGCCGCTCGGCGGCGATCTTCGTCTGGAGCTTGAGGACTGCGTCGAGAAGTCCTTCGGGGCGCGGCGGGCAGCCGGGGAGGTACACGTCGACCGGCACCACCTTGTCGACGCCCTGGATGATCGCGTAGTTGTTGAACATGCCCCCGCTCGACGCGCACGCGCCCATGCTGATCACCCACTTCGGCTCGGGCATCTGGTCGTAGATCTGGCGGAGCACCGGACCCATCTTCTGCGAGACCCGGCCGGCGACGATCATCAGGTCGGCCTGGCGGGGCGAGGCGCGGAACACCTCGCAGCCGAAACGGGACATGTCATAGCGCGCCGCGCCGGTGGCCATCATCTCGATGGCGCAGCAGGCCAGTCCGAAGAGGGCGGGCCACAGTGAGCTGTAGCGGCCCCACTGGATGACCTTTTCGATGGTGGTGGTGATCGCCCCAGCCTTGGCCGCGGTGCGCTCGAGGTCGCCGACCCGCGGCAGTGGGATCGCACCCGCGTCGGCCCCCGCGTTGAGAATCGGCAGGCCGGTGGCGGCGTCGACGCTCAGTCCCACCGCAGCGCTCCCTTGCCCCACACATAGACGAGGCCGATCAGCAACGCCGCGATGAAGATGCCCATCTCGACGATGCCGAAGATCTTGAGCTGGCGGACGATCGTCGCCCAGGGGAACAGGAAGATCGATTCGACGTCGAAGATGATGAAGAGCATCGCGGTGACGTAGAAGCTCACCGAGAAACGGCGACGCGCACTCTCCACGGGAACGATGCCGCACTCGTAGGGAAGATCCTTCGCCGGGCTCGGTCGGCGGGGTCCGAGCCACGAGGCCAGCGCCTGGACCCCGGCCCCAAATGCGACGCAGACGGCAAGGAAGACGAGGATCGGCGCGAAGTCCGAGAGCATCGTGTCGCGATCGTAACAAAGCGACGCCGAGCCGCCTCCCAGCGTCGCGGCAGACGCTGCGCGGACCCATCTCCTACCCTACTCGCAGCCCGTGGCGTCAGCGAGGAGATGTGTGTGACCCGCCCCGTTCCGTCGTCGGTGCCCGCGCTCGTCACCGGCGCATCGAGCGGCATCGGCGAGGAGTTCGCGCGCCAGCTCGCCGCTCGCGGCCATGACGTCACGCTGGTGGCGCGGCGCGCCACCCGATTGCAGACCCTCGCCCGCACTCTGCGTCGCGATCACGACGTCAAGGTGGCGGTGCACCCGGCGGACCTCGAGATCGTCGCGGAGCGCGTGCCCGTGGCGGCGATGCTGCGCACCAGGGGCCCGTGGCTGCTCGTCAACAACGCCGGCTTCGGCTCGCGCGGGCGCTTCGTGGACCTCGACCCCGACCGGGAGCTGGCCGAGGTTCAGCTCAATGTGGTCGCCCTCCACGAGTTCACCGCCGCGGCGCTGCAGGCCAACGTCGCAGCCGGTGCCGGGGCGGTGGTCAACGTCGCCAGCACGGCGGCGTACCAGGCCATCCCCTACATGGCCACCTACGCGGCCACCAAGGCGTTCGTCCTGCATTTCACCGAGGCGATCGCGCAGGAGCTGCAGGGGACTGGGGTTCGCGCCGTGGCGCTCTGCCCGGGACCGACGCGGACGGAGTTCGACGATGTCGCCGGCGTCCAGTCGCTGTTCGACAGGTCACGGCCGATGAGCTCGGCCGCGGTGGTCAGAAGCGCGCTTCGAGCACTCGACCGCGGCCACGCCATCTGCGTGCCGGGAGCGCACAACGTGGTTCTCGCGCAGAGCATTCGCCTGGTGCCGCGCACCGCGCTGCGCCGCGTCATCGGAGGCATCTTCGCGCCTCGCTGATGGCTAGGCCTGCGGCGTTCCACCGAGATCCACGCAGCGGCCACGCCAGAACTCGAGTCGCCGCGAGAAGCGTTTCATCTCTTCGTCGAGCACCACGAGGTCGGTCGAGGCAACCTCCTTGCGTGCCTCCGCCGGCATCTCAGGCAGGTGGGCCTCAGTCACGCCGACGAGCTCACGCTTGACCCCGAGCAGCTCGGTGTACACGGTCACCCAGTGGGTTGCGTCATCCAGGTATGGAGTGTTTGGGTTCTCCCCCTCCAGCAGGCGGTCCTCATCAACCGCCTTCTTGCCGGCCTCCTCCGGAGCCTCCGCCATCGCACCCCCCGCGTCGCGAGGACCGCCCCGCCCTCGATTGCTCCCGGTCGGCAGGCAAGTCGGCCGCGGGACGCCTGGGAGTCTACGGCACGGGGCGGCGGTCACCGGCGGGCGCGACCTCAGCCGTCCCTGAGCCGCACCTCGACGTCGCCGTCGCTGAGCCGCACCGCGAACGAGGGCTGTGGAGCGCCCGCGGGACCGCGCGTCACCGATCCGTCGGCGAGGCGGAAGCGACTGCCATGCCAGGGACAGGTCACACACAGGTCCTCGTCGACCTCGCCCGCGTGGAGCGGACCGCCGGCGTGCGTGCAGCGGTCAGCGATGGCGTGGATGACGCCGCCGTGCCGATACAGAAGCACGCCGTAGCCGGAGGCACTGACCATGGTCGGCGTGTCGACGGGGACCTCCTCGTCGCGTGCCACCCGCGTCCATTCGATCGGCGGCTCGTCGAAAACGGTGTGGTCGACGCCGATCCCGCGCGCGAAGACGAGGTGCCCACCGAGGTAGCCACCCATCGCGATCACGCCCATGCCGGCAACGTTGAAGACGTGGGCGGCGGCGCGATTGCCGGCCCGGCGGTTGAGAACGGCGGCAGCGAGCAGGCTGGCTCCGCCCAGGTTGGCGAGCGCGTGGACGAGGCCGAGCCGGCGCTCCGGTCCCACCGTGTCGGCCCAGTCGGACAGACCTGTCACCGCGGTCGGTGCCACCGCCAGCAGGCCGATCACCGTCATCGCATCGGTCGCGTCGGCGGCGCGCCTGCCACCGACGAGGTCGAGCACGGCGGCCCCGGCAAAGAGACCGATGGGCACGTCGGTGAGCAGCGGATGGAGTGGATGGCCCAGCCAGGTGCCGCTCAGCCCGCTCTTGAGTGGACCGCCGCCAGTGATGCGGGTCACCGCGCCGCCCAGCCAGTCGGCCAGCGGGTCGAGGTACTCCATGCGTTCGAATGGCCGCACCAGGTCACGCACACTCATGCCCACCTCCCGCCTCTCGGCGCTGGTCAACTCCTGCTGTGGCTGACCAGATTGTGCCCCGCCCGTACCGCGCCACGGATGACGTCCAGCCCGCAGTCAGCCGCTGAGCGCGGGCTCCGCCTGGGCTCTGGCGACTGCGATCGCCGCCCCGCAGTGGGGGCAGAACCCGGCTGCCTCGACATGCCGTCCGCAGTGCTGGCACAGCACCTCACGCACGCCGAGCTCGGCGGCCTCGTCGAGCACCGCGGCGTGGATCAGCAGGCGAATGGCGATGAGCACCGCGCCGACCACAAGCGCCTGCCAGAGCAGCACGAAGAGCGGGCTCAGCCCGGCGTCGTCGAGCACCTCGCTGCCGGCGGTGAACCCGATGTCGGCAATCACCGCGAGCGGCAGGCCGGCGGCGCGCAGCGCAGCATCGCGCCCGCCTCGGGGTCGCCAGAGGGACGCCGCCACCAGGCCCGTGCAGGACCCGTGCAACAGGGGGATCAGCAGCGCGGCGCTGAAGAGGGTGAACGCCCAGTTGGCGGGGTCCGTCCGCAGCTGGGCGCTGCCGAGCCCACCGACCAGGTTGACGAGCGTCTGCGCCAGCGCATACCCGGCGCCCGCCGCGACCCCGAGCACCAGCCCGTCGAGCGTGTGCGTAAAGCGGTGCCGAAGGAGCAGCAGCGGTGCGGCGGGTTTGAGCAGCTCGGCGACCACGGCGACAGCGCAGGTGAGCAGGATCACCCCACCCGGCCCGAGCCCGCTGCCGAGTCCGTCCGCCGCGGCGGTGACCGCGACCCCGACCACGGCGCCGGCGACGATGGTGCCCGCGAGCACAAGCAGCGGCTCGCGCGCGAACACCTCGACCCCGCGCAGGTACGAGATGTACAGCGCCGGCACGATCAGCGCGGCCACCCAGATCGCCGGGATCACCAGACCGGTGGCGGCGAGGAGAGCCACAGCCGCGATCCCGACCAGCAGTGCCCAGCGGAAGAGATGCACCTGGGAATGCTCCAGACGGGGCAGGAGAGTCGAGAGAACCGCGGGGGTCGCGACGTGTTCGCCGGGCCGAACCACGAAGGCGTGGAGGCGTCTCGGGCCCCGGCGTCGGTGCGCCCCACAGCGGGTGCAGTAGTCGCCGTCGGGCACCTCGGCACCACAGTGCTGACACTTCACAGCTCCGATACTACCCCGCCACCCGCTGCTCGCCCCCGCGGAACCGCCGTGGCGCGGGAGACAATGCGGCGTGCTCCAGGACACCGACAACCAGCTCCGTGTCGAGGAGGATGAGCGGGCGGGGCTTCTCAGCGACATCCGCTACGACGTGTCGCTCTTCCTCACTGACGACGGAGCCGCGCCGACATTCAGGTCGCTGACCACCATCGACTTCCGCTGCAGCAGCGACGGCGCCGACACGTTCATCAACCTGCACGCCCCGCGCCTCCTCAGTGTCGTGCTCAACGCGCGCGAGCTGTCCGCGGGCGAGCACGCGTTCAACGGTCTGCGTCTGCGCCTCCCCGGCCTCCGTGGGGGCGACAACCGCGTCACCATCGACGCGGAGTGCGCGTATGACCGCAGCGGCGTCGGGCTGCATCGCTTCCGCGACCCTGTCGACGCCACCGTGTACACCTACACCAACTTCGAGCCGTTCGACGCCCATCGTGCGCTGGCCTGCTTCGACCAGCCCAACCTCAAGGCAACACTGTCGATGCACGTGCAGGCGCCCTCGCAGTGGACGGTGTGCGCCAACAGCTCGCTCTCAGGCTCGCGGACCGAGGGCGGCCGGACCACCTGGGACTTCGCCGCCACCCCTCCCCTGCCCCCCTATCTCTTCGCCGTGGCCGCGGGTGAGTACGACGTGATCGAGGGCGCACCGTACCGCGACACGCCGCTGCGCCTGCTGTGCCGGCGCTCGCTGACGCGCTACCTGCGCGAGCAGGCCGCCGAGGTCTTCGACATCACCGCCCGCGGGCTCGCCCACTTCGAGAGTCGGTATGGCCACGACTACCCGTTCCCGGCGTACACCCAGGTGTTCATCCCCGAGGCCAACATCGGTGCGATGGAGAATCCCGGCTGCGTCACCTTCAACGAGATGTTCATCCATCGCGGGCCCGTGTCGGAGGCACAGAGGCTCCGACGGGCCACAGTCATCCTCCACGAGATGGTTCACGTGATGGGTTTCGGCGACGTGGTCACGATGCGCGACTGGAGCGACCTCTGGCTCAACGAGACGTTCGCGACCGTCGAGGCCACACTCGCCGTGGACGCCCTGGGGATCCCGGGGGCGTGGGTCGATTTCGCCGGCATGGTCAAGTCGCGGGCGCTCCACCAGGACCAGCTCTCCACCACCCACCCGATCCTCAGCGACGCTCCCGACACCGATTCGATTCGTGCCAACTTTGACGGGATCACCTACCACAAGGGCGCGTCAGCGCTGCGCCAGCTGATCGCCTGGGTCGGCGACGAGCCGTACGCCGCCGGCATCCGCTCCTATTTCAAGCAGTTCTTCTGGGGCAACGCCACCCGCGCCGACTTCCTCGCCCACCAGGCTCGTGCGTCGGGCCGCGACCTCAGCGGGTGGGCGAGCCTGTGGTTGCAGACGGCCGGCGTCAACACGCTGCTGGCGGCACCCGTGGCGCAGCGCGGCCGGTACACCGCGGTCTCGCTGCGGCAGCTCCCCGACGCCGCCGCCGGCGTGCTCCGCCCGCACCACGTCAACGTCGGCCTGTACGACCGGGACGCGGCCGGCATCCACCGTCGACTGTCAGTCCCGATGGAGATCACCGCCGGCGAGGGCGTCAGCGGCGAGCTTGTAGGTGAGGCGGTTGCCGCCGTGGTCATCGCCAATGACGACGACCTGACCTACGCCAAGGTGCGATTCGACTCTGCCTCTCTCGCGGTTCTCCTCGACGGCGGTGTTGTGGCCCTCGCCGATGCGCGCGCGCGCTCCCTCTGCTGGACCGCGCTCCACGACATGACCCGCGACGCCGAGCTTCGCGCCGCCGCGTTCATCGCCGCCGTGGCGGCGCAGAGCCCCCACGAGAGCGACGACCTGGTGCTCGAGCGGCTCCTCGCCAACGCCGTCGCCGTCGCGGAGCGATACAGCGCCGACCGGCACCGTGCCGGCGCCCTCGCCACCCTGGCGACGGCATCGCTGGCCCGGTTGCCGACCACGCGATCGCCGCTGGTCTGGGCGCGTTGCCTCGCCACCACCGCCTGCGACCCGGCTGCGCTCGACACTGTGCAGCGCCTCCTCGACGGTGACCTCGAGATCGCCGGCCTCGATGTCGATGTCGAGCTGCGCTGGCTGCTCCTCGCCCGGCTGGCAACCCAGGGTCGAGCCGGGGCGGCTGCGATCAGCGCCGCCCTCGAGCTCGACCCCACGGATGCGGGCGAACGCTGCGCCGTCGCCTGCCTCGCGGCACGTCCGTCTCGCGAGGCCAAGGCGGAGGCGTGGGCCGCGGCTTTCGAGAACAGCTCCCTGTCTCGCGCTCGGCTGCAGGCGGCGTTGCGCGGCTTCAACGCCGGCCTGTTCAGCGCCGGTGGATTCCACGCCGGCGGCCGTGACCAGGTGGGGCTGACCGGGCCGTATGTCGCCGCCTACCTCGAGGCGGTACCTCGCGTGTGGCGGGAGCGTGAGTACGAGGTCGCCAGGGTCATCACCAAGGGGCTGTTTCCTGAGGAGCCCGCCGACGACGCCACCATCGGGTCGCTCGAGCGCCTCATCGACAGCCGCGACCTCCAGCTGAACTGCCGGCGCATCCTCATGGAGGGCCGCGACGAGCTGGTCCGGGCGCGCACCGCTCGCGCCGCTGATGCTGCCGTTGGCTGAGGTCAGCCGGCGATCGCCATCACCTCGTCGTCGGCGTAGCCGCACGGGGTTGCAGCGGTGATGTCAGGACGGATCAGCCTGCCGTAGATGGCGGCGAGGCGGTCCGAGGCCCGTTCCCAGGTGAACGTGGCGGCGCGCGTGCGGGCCGCCTCCCCCATCCGTTCGCGCAGGTCCGGATCGTCCAGCAGCGCCGCGATCGCGTCCGCAAACGCCTGCGGCTGGCGTGCGGCAACCAGTGTCCCCGTCTGCCCATCCGCGATGACCTCGGTGAGTCCCCCGACAGCGCTGGCCACAACCGGGGTGCCCAGCGCCTGCGCCTCGAGGGCCACCAGACCAAAGGTCTCGGTGAGCGACGGCATCACGAAGACGTCGGCGAGGTCGTAGTAGTTGGCGAGGTCGTCGTGATCCACCGCGCCGAGGAAGCGCACCCGCGAGCGCAGCCCGTGCGTGCCCGCCTGGGCTTCGAGCCGCCGCCTCTCCCCACCCGCGACCGCGCCGTCACCGCTGTCCTCGCCGATGACCAGCGTCACCACGTCGTCGAAGCGCGGCAGCTCGCAGAGGGCGGCGACGGCATGGAGCAGCGTATCGGCGCCCTTGAGGGGCTCGAGCCGGCCGGCGAAGAGCAGAACGCGGTGACCGCCAAGCCCGAGCTCGTCGCGAAGCCGGGCCGTGTCACGTGGACGGAGCACCCGAAGGTCCACCCCCGGTTGGGCGACACAGATCCGCGTGCGCGGCGCGCCATACAGCCGCATCAGGTCGCGCGCCTCGGCGACACTCCCTGTCACCAGTCGATCCGCGCCGGCCACGAGGCGTGCCTCGGCTTGGGCACGCCGCTCGTCCATGGGAAGGCCGACCCGCGCCTTGGTGCGGGCCAGGGTGTGGAACGACTGCACCCACGGGACCTGCCACGCGCTGCGGAGCTGTTGGGCCACCAGCCCGCCGAGCCAGTAGTGCCCGTGCACCACCGTGTAGCGGCGACGCTCGCTGTCGGCGTGGGCGATGACCGCGCTGCTGAAGGCGTCGACGTGGTCGGCGAGGTCGCCTTTGGGCAGGGCCCGCCGAGGCCCGGCGGGTAACCGCACCAGCCGGCTCATCGGCGCGATCATCTCCTCGTCCGGCGACACGGTGTCGTCGCGACGGACGAAGACAGCGGTGGGGATCCCGCAGGCGGCCAGCCCCTCACAGAGCCGGCGGACCGCGAGGTTGGCGCCGCCGTTCTCGCCCCGCCCCAGGGCCCCGATCGGTGATGCGTGCATCGAGATGACCGCAACCGGGCCGGCGACGTCGCGTGTCATACAGACCAGTGTACTGGCAGGCCCAGTTCGGACAGGCTGCTGATACCGTGACATGTGTACAGGGAGGCAACCACATGGCGCAGCCGGCGGCGGTGCCGAGCAGGGCACGGACGGAGACGGTCACGTACGGCAACTTCCGCTCGATCATCACCGGGGTGGACCCGACCTGGCAGGTCGGCGGCTTCACTCTCCCCGACGGCAGCGAGTGGAAATACCGCGAACCCAACGCCACGGTGATCGTCGAGCACGAGAAGCTCCGTGTGCGGGCGAATCCGTTGTCGCGCGCGCATGACCGCATCCAGGTGCTCGACAACGCCAAGCACATGTACTTCTCGACCACGAGGTTCGTCCCGCCCGACGACGGCACCATCAGCGTCGAGCTCACCATCGCAGCTCGCCGCCACAACGGCCGTCCCGGCGTCCTCTACGACGGCATGGCGACGGTGAACATCCTCGACTTCGACACCGGTGCGGCGATCGACTTCTTCGCGACCAACGACAAGTTGGCCACCGTCTACGGCCGGGTGCTCTTCCCCGGTGTGACCGCCGACCCACCGGCGGACCTCAACCGTCCGACCTACTTCTGCATCTTCAACGAGCTGCCCATCGCGACCAAGCCAGGTCAGCCGCACCTCTACCGGATCACCTACGACAAGGCCAACGACGAGCTCTGGTACTTCATCGACGGCGAGGAGGTCGACCACCACCGCGAGGTGCCGATGAAGATGGAGTCCTTCATCGTGGCCCTGGGCCTGATGACCGAGCTGCCCATCGACGAGGACCGCAGCATCAGCCTGCACGGCCAGGGGCTGACCGGGGAGTGGTCCCCGCTCACGGTGACGCTCGAGCACCGCTAGCCGGGCCGCCGCCGAGCGGGTCCACGCTGATTTGATCAGATCGCGCCGCAGAGGATCTCCTCGATCACCGCTGACTTTGCGTCGGCGTAGTCCTGCATGTACCTCCACGTCCTGCCCGCCAGCTCTCGCTTGCTGCGCAGGTAGAGGTGACTGTTCGCTGCTCCATCCACCCACGCAAGTGTCGGGTTTCGAATCGGTCGGGGTGCGGGACGCTGTAGTCGTGCCGTTCCGGCATTCACAGGACTGA
>JANWHI010000129.1 GCA_025450495.1 Candidatus Dormiibacter sp.
CAGGTCGAGCTGGCAGATGTACCCGATCGGGGTTCTCTTCGGCCTGGGATTCGACACCGCCACCGAGGTCGGGCTGCTCGCCATTGGCGGCGGCGCGGCCGCGGCCAACCTGCCCTGGTACGCGATCATGGCGCTGCCGCTACTGTTCACCGCCGGGATGTCGCTGATGGACACCGCCGATGGGGCGTTCATGAACGTCGCCTACGGCTGGGCGTTCTCCAAGCCGGTGCGCAAGGTCTTCTACAACCTCACCATCACCGGGCTGTCGGTGGCGGTGGCGCTGCTGGTCGGAACCGTCGAGCTGCTCAGCATCCTCACCCAGTCGTTGGGCCTCCGTGGTGGGATCTGGGACTTCCTCAGCTCCGTCAACCTCAACACCATCGGCTTCGTCATCGTCGGCATGTTCGTGGTCACCTGGCTCGGAGCCATGGCGGTCTGGCGTTTCGGCCGGATCGAGCAGCGCTGGGCGCTGGCGCCCGCGGCCGGCGAGGTGCCGGAGGAGGAGACCTCGTCGGCCGCCTGACGGCGGAGCCGCCAACAGGCTTCCGGTAGACTTCGAGGCTCGCCGGACGGAGGTCAGCTAGCTCAGTTGGTTAGAGCGCACGGTTCACATCCGTGAGGTCGAGGGTTCGAATCCCCCGCTGACCACCAATCCAGACAGATTGCGAACCGCGGTTGTGGTGCGCCTTCGGCGTCGGGCGGGACGGGAACAGTCACCGACGGTCCTTCCGGGGCTTGCGGGGATGGAGGGATTCGCCGCGAGCGAGCATGTCGACATACTCGGCCAGCTTGCGGTCGCGGGTCGTCGGGCGCTTGACGGCGTTGAGTCGGTACACGACGGCGTAGCGGTTGGCCGCGTCCAGCTGGCCGAACGTCGCGGCTGCGGCGGGATTGGCCGCCAGCGCCTGAGCCAGATCGGGCGGGGTCTGCATGTCGGCCTGCCCGCGGTAGGCCGCTTGCCACCGTCCCTGCGCCTTGGCCGCGTCGACGGCCGCGATCCCGGCTGGCTGCATCCGTCCGGCCTGAGTGAGGCGGGCGACGTGCTCGACGTTTCGCTGCGACCACGGGCTGTTCGCCCGACGGGGCGTGAAGCGCTGGCGATAGCTGTCGTCGTCACGTCGAGCGATTTGCCCATCGATCCAGCCGAAGCACAACGCCTCGTCAAGCGCTTCCGCGTAGGTCAGGGCCGTCGTCTGTCCGCCCTTCTTGTGCAGCACCAGCCAGACCCCAGGGTGGCCGGCATGGTGGCTGTCCAACCAGGCGTGCCACGCCTCGGCGCTCTGTACAAGCAGCTCCGCGAGATCGGACACGGGGCGGCGCTAACGCAGCGCGCGATCCTGGGAGAACGCGACCAGCGCGACGGCTGTCGAACCCGCGATGACGAATGCCAGCACCACCACCTCGATGATCGCCAGCCACACATGCGCGGGACGCAGCGTGATCACCGCGACGAGCCCGAGCAGCGCGGCGACGGCGGTCAGCCAGCGCGTCGCCGGCGTCACCCAGGTGTTGCGCAGAGACCCGGTCGACGGCCGCGAGACCATCGCGATCATGAAGACGTCGGCGAGCGGGATCAACGCACGCACCGGGCCGCGCAGCTGAGGGACCGGCTGCGTCGGTATCTGGGTGAGACGGTTGGCCATCCCGTCAGCTTAGTGCCGCCCGTCCTGACGCGCTCAGCCGCCGATCGCTTTGTAACCGGCCTCGTCGAGCAGGTCGGCGCCGGCCTCGTCGACGTTGTTGAGGCGGAGCATCCAGCCCTCGCCGTAGGGGTCGGCGTTGACGCGCTCCGGTGACTCGGAGAGCTGGTCGTTGACCGCCGTCACCGTGCCGCCCACCGGGGTGTAGAGGTCGCTGGCAGCCTTGACCGACTCGATGGTGCCGAACTTGTCGCCCGCCTTGAGCACCGTGCCGGTGGCGGGAAGCTCGATGAAGATGACGTCGCCGAGCTCGGACTGGGCGTGGTCGCTGATGCCGACGGTGGCGACGCCGCCTTCGACGTGCACCCATTCGTGGCTCTTGGTGAATCGGTACTCGCTCAGGTCAGGCACTCAACCATCTCCCTTGGGACGCTTGTAAAACGGCAACGGCACCACCTCAGCCGCCGCCGCGGTTCCGCGAATGTCGACGGCGACGTTGCCGTCCTTGTCGAAGTCAGGCTCGACGGACGCGGTCGCGACGGCGGTGCCCACGGTGAATCCGAAGGTGCCGCTGGTGACCACGCCGACCTCCCGCCCGTCCTGCAGCACCGGCTGACCGTGGCGCGCGATGGTGCGCGGACCGAGCCGGAGTCCCACGAAGCGATGCGGCGGCGACTCGCGCACCCTGCGCAGGGCCTCGGCGCCGACGAACTCGCCCTTGTCGAGCTTCACCGTCCAGCCGAGGCCGCAGCTGTAGGGATCGGTGTCGTCGTCCATGTCCTGCCCGTACAGCCGCAGCCCCGCCTCGAGCCGCAGGGTGTCGCGTGCGCCCAGGCCGGCGGGAACCACGCCGCTGGCAGCACCGGCCTCGAGGATGGCGTCCCACACCTGCCCGGCCCGGTGCGCGTCGATGTAGATCTCGAAGCCGTCCTCACCGGTGTAGCCGGTGCGCGAGATGCGCTGGAACTGGGCATCGGTCACCCCCGCCAGCGACAGCCCGGCCGCAAAGAACGGGCGCAGCTCGCGCAGCACCGGGCCGTCATCGTCCATGCGCGCCAGTGGTTCGAGGACGTCGACGGCGCGCGGCCCCTGCACCGCGATCAGCGCGAGCTGATCGCTGCGGTCGTCGATGTCGACATCGGGCCCGGAGTGCTCGCGGATCCAGACCACGTCCTTCTCGCGTGTCGACGCGTTGACGACGATGACGAAGTCGTTGTCCGTGGCGCCGCGCATGACGATGACGTCGTCGACGATGCCGCCGCTCTCGTTGCACATCACCGAGTACAGCAACTGGTTGTGCCCCAGCCGGCCGACGTCGTTGGTCACCAGTCGCTGGACGAAGCCGGCGGCGGCCGGACCGGTGACCGTGACCTCGCCCATGTGGCTGACGTCGAAGACACCGGCGCGCTGGCGCACGGCGATGTGCTCGTCGCGGATACCGCTGTACTGGAGTGGCATGTCGTAGCCCGCGAAGTCCACCATCCGCGCGCCTGCGGCCACGTGCCGGTCGTAGAGCGGGGTGCGATGGCCCATCAGGCGTGCGAGTGTACGGACTCGCCACAGCGCCGGTGGCAACCTGCCAGCCGCTACGATCCGGCCCGATTCCGCACAGGAGAGCCGGATGCTCATCGCCCTGATCGTGGTGGTGGCGGTTCTCGCCGTCGCTGCGGCGACGGCGCTCAGAGTGTTGCGCGCGCCGCTGCCGCGCGGCCGCGGCCGGCTCGTGGTGGACGGCCTGCGCGCACCGGCCGCGGTGGTGCGCGACGCCCACGGAGTTGCCCACGTCGACGCCGCCTCCATGGAGGATGCCGCGTTCGCGATGGGCCTGGTCCACGCTCAGGAGCGCCTCTGGCAGCTCGACCTCAACCGCCGCGTCGCCTCCGGCCGGGTCAGCGAGATCGCGGGGCCGCAGGCGCTGCCGGCCGATCGCTTCCTGCGCCGGGTCGGGCTGCGACGCATCGCCGCCGAGGAGGCCGAGCTGCTCGACGGCGAGACCCTGACCATGCTGGCGGCGTATGCCGCCGGCGTGAACGCGGTGATCCGCGGACGGCGCCGGCTGCCGATCGAGTTCTCGCTGCTTCGCCTCCGGCCGGAGCCGTGGCAGCCGCTCGACAGCATCGCCTGCGCCAAGTTGCTCGCGCTTGGCCTGAGCTGCAACTGGGATGCCGAGCTGCAGCGTCTGCGCCTCCTCAGCGCCGTCGGACCCGAGGTGGCGGCGCGGCTCCACCTCGTCTACCCGCGGAGCAACCCCACCATCCTCGCCGACACCGCCCGCGACGCCGGCCCCAGGGCCGGCGCTGAGCTCCTCGAGCTGTACCGGGCGGCTGCGGCCTGGCTGCCCAGCCCGGTCGGGGCGAGCAACGCCTGGGCGGTTTCGCCCAGCCTGACCGCGGACGGGCGACCGCTGCTCTGCAACGATCCCCACCTCGAGCCGACCGTGCCATCGATCTGGTTCGCCGCCCACGTCCGCGCCGGCGACGACTTCGAGGCCACCGGGGTCACGTTCGCCGGCCAACCATTCCCTGTGATCGGCCACAACCGTCACCTGGCCTGGGGGTACACCAACTCATTCGTCGACGCCCAGGACCTCATCGTCGAGCAGTTCGACTCGCGCGGCGCGTCGCGTTACCGCACCGAGAAGGGCTGGGCCGATTCCCGCGTCGTCCGCGAGGTGATCCGGGTCAAGGATGGCTCAGACGAGGTCGAGGAGGTGGTCATCACCCGCCACGGTCCCGTGGTGGAGCGGTGCGACGACCCCGGCACCGGCCGCTGGCTCGGCCTGGCCCTGCAATGGACCGCGCTCACCCCGGCCAACGCCAGCCGGTCCCTGCTCGAGCTGCAGCGCGCCTCCGACTGGGACTCGTTCCGCAAAGCGTTCACGGGGTTCGACGCCCCGTCGCAGAACTGCGTGTACGCGGACGTCGATGGGCACATCGGCTACTTCTGTCACGGCCGCGTCCCGGTGCGGCGCCGGGCCACCACCGGCCTGCCCATGCCGGGCTGGGAAGGCGACCTGCGCTGGCGGCGTTTCCTGGACGTCGACGAGGTGCCCCAGCAGCTCGACCCGCCGGAGGGCCTGGTGATCACCGCCAACAATCGCATCGTCGGCGACGGCTTCCCGCACTACATCGCCGACGACTACATGGCCGGCTACCGCGCCCGCCGCCTCCACCAGCTCCTCGCCGGCAAGGCCATGGACGCCCGGCGGATGCGGACGATCCAGCTCGACCAGCTGTCACCGCCGGCTGCGGAGGTGGCCGGTTTGCTCGCCGGGGTGAGCTGCAGCGCGCCGCAGGCCGAGGCGATGCGGCTTCGCCTGGTGGCGTGGGACGGGCGCATGGCCGCCGAGAAGATCGAGCCGACGGTGTACCAGGCGTTCATGCTGCGGCTGGCCGAGCACGCGCTGCGCCCGCTCTGCGGTGACGACTGGGGCATCGCCGCAGGGGTCACGCTCACCCATCCGCTCTTCGAGTACCCGGGGAACCTCATCGGGCGCGCCACGCCGATGCTGGTGGAGAGCTGGGCGGCCGGCGACGAGTCGCTGCTCGACAGCCAGACGAGCTGGCCCGAGGTGGCCGAGCTGGCACTGGAGGACGCCGTCGCCGACCTCACCCGCACCCTCGGCGGGCAAC
>JANWHI010000130.1 GCA_025450495.1 Candidatus Dormiibacter sp.
CGCTCCACCCGTGGGTTGATCGGCAGCCGCCGTGCCGGCACGCGTCGTCCATAGACTGACCAGCGATGCCGTTGCGCGGTGATCGTCGAAGTCTCACCGCCGCCGCGATGATCGGGGCGGCGGCAGTTGGGGTGGCGATCGTTGTCATTACGGCGGGCACCAGCGGCGGGTCTCCCCCCTCGCCGAGGCCATCGGCGCCGTTTGCAGATCTCCGACCAACCCCGGTTCCGAACCAGCCGGTCACGGGCTTCGGGTTCAGCGCCGTCGACGATCCGTCGGCTCATCAGGTCGTCCTGTTCGGGGGCGTCGACAGCTACGCCACGACGTGGCTGTGGGATGGCAGGCGCTGGACTCTCGCTCACCCGTTCGTCAGCCCGGAGGGTCGCTTCGGGGCCGCGGCGGCGTATGACCCGGTGACCCGGGTGGTGATGCTCTACGGCGGACGCCTCGCCTCTGGAAACATCGTCGACGACACATGGGCGTGGGACGGGAATGCCTGGCAGCAGCTCGACGTCGGCACCGGCGGCCCGCCGGCCGGCGAGGGTGGCACGATGGCATGGGATGTTGCCTCCAATGAGTTGGTGCTCATCGCCGGGGATGGCACCTGGGTATGGACCGGGGTCCACTGGGACCGTCAGCCCAAGGGCGATCTGCCGTCGGGGACAGCCATCGGCGGCGCCGCCTTCGACCCGGTGACGCAGGCGCTCATCGCCGTTACCTGTTGCGCGCCGCACATCACCACGTACAGGTGGGACGGAAGCGCATGGCACCAGATCAGCACTGACTCGAATGCTCCGGCGATCGTCAGCCTCGCACTCGATCCTGTCAGCGACAGGCTGCTTCTGTGCAGCGATCCGTCCACCTCGGTGGTCGGTGAGCAGATGTGGTCATGGAGCGGCAGCACCTGGGATCGGCTTGCTGGCGCGCGGCTCCCGGCATTGCCACAGGCAGAGGTGACGGATGTCGAGGACGACCACGTTCTGATCCTGGATTTCGTCGTCGGGGCGACGCAGGGTGCGCCGCAGCCCATCCACGTGTGGTCGTGGACGGGCTCGTCGTGGACCCCGCGAGGCTGAGGCGGTTCTTCAAAGTTGACGGGGCCGAATCAGGCACCATCTGACGGTGTGATCCTTCCGAAGGACCGCGACCCTCGGTTCGTGACGATCCGCCGCGGTGGGACCCTCACCGATACGGATCACCGTCAGCTAGCCCTGTGGGCAGCATCATGCGCGGAGCACGTCCTCGACCTCGTCGAGTCGGCTCGGCCTGAGGACCCGCGACCGCGCCGCGCGATCGAGCTCGCGCGGGCCTGGGTGCGCGGCGAGGTCACCATGACCCAGGCCCGCACAGCGGCCGGCCATGCTATGGGCGCGGCCAGAGATCTGCGCGGGCCAGCACGGCATGCCGCCTACGCTGCCGGCCAGGCCGCGGCCGTCGCGCACGTCGCCGCGCACGAGCTGGGTGCGGCGGCCTATGCGATCAAGGCGGCACGCGCTGGAGCGCCGGCAGGAGACGGCGAGAGCGCCGGGCGACTCGAGTGCCAGTGGCAGCGCGACCAACTCCCGGAGCCGATTCGCGAGCTCGTGCTCGATGACCAGCGGTTGCGGAACGACATCTGCTGGTCGGTGTTCGACTGCTGAGCCCGGGTTTCGCCCCACCCGCGCAATCGCCGCCAGGCCAACGGACCCGACGGCGACTGTTGTAGGGGGGCAGATGGAGTGGAGACGCCTCTAGCGGACTCGGCCGGTTTCGTGCAGCCTCCACCGCGACACCGAGGGCGCCCCGGCCAGCGCTTGCGTCTCTCGCCTCGGTCTAGGTCATCACACCATAGCAGGTTCTGTGACAAATTGTTGCGGGAGCGCGCTAATATTCATTGCATCGATCGCCCACGACCGCTGTCCGTCGTCGAGGCCGCCGCGTCCCTGCGCGCCTCCGAAGCCTACGTTCGACGCCTGCTGATCACCCAGCGCCTCTTCGGCATCAAGGTCGGACCCGTCTGGGCCATCTACCCGGAGGACCTGGAGAGCTTCAGCCGGTTGCGACGTCCTCGTGGCCGCCCCCGCACGGGTGCGCCGCGTCCGGGCGCTGAGGCTGAGACGCGAGATCGCATCGACATCGAGCGGACGTCGGCCGGCACGGATGACGCCCTGCTCAAGCCACACGGCGCTCACTGACCGGCTGTCTACGATCGACCGCGATGAATGGCACGACGGATGTTGTTCGCCAGCGTCTGCGCAACCAGTGGCTGCATGGCGCGCCGCCCGGCACCACCGCGGCCGCTGTGGTGCGTTGGCTCGGTGCCGTGCAGTCGCAGGATTACGGCGCCGCCAAGTGGGCGGTGGCGCAGCGCGCCGGGGAGCTCACCAGTGCCGACGTCGACCAGGCATTGGCCGACGGCAGCATCCTGCGCACCCATGTCCTGCGGCCGACGTGGCATTTCGTCGACCCGGAAGACATCCGCTGGATGCTGCGGTTGACCGCCCCGCGCGTGAAGGCGCTGATGGCGTTCGGCAACCGCGAGTCCGGGCTGGATGAGGCGACATGCGTCAGCGCCAACCGGGCGATGGCCGCGGCGCTCGGGGGTGGCCGGCAGCTCACCCGGGTCGAGCTCGGTGACGTACTGCGCCGCGCCGGCATCGACTTCCCCGACGCGATCGGCCTCGGCCGCCTGATGGTGCGTGCGGAGCTCGACGGCGTGGTCTGCAGTGGCGCACTCCGCGGCAAACAGCACACCTACGCGCTGCTGGATGATCGCGTGCCGGCGGGGGATGACATGGAGCGCGACGTTGCTCTCGCCGAGCTCGCCGGCCGGTACTTCGCCAGCCACGGTCCGGCGACCGCCAAGGACTTCGCCTGGTGGTCGGGACTGTCCTTCTCCGATGCCACCGCCGGTGCGAAGACAGCGACGCCCGCACTCCAGCAGTCGGAGATCGAAGGCACCAGCTACTGGTTCGCACCTCCCGAGCCGCAGCGGCGGCGGCCGAAGTCTGCGCTTGCGCATCTTCTTCCCAACTTCGACGAGTACACCGTGGGCTACGCGGATCGCGAACCGATTCGCGAACCGGGTGACGTCCCGCACTTCGACGCCCGCGGTGGCGACAGCTTCCTCGGCAACGTCGTCGTGATCGACGGCCGTGTGGTTGGCACATGGAGGCGCGTGGTGCAGAAGTCCACGGTCCACGTGGCCGCCAACTTGTTCAGGCCGGCCACGAGTGACGAGTCCAGTGCAATCGCAACGGCCGCACAGCGCTACGGGCGGTGCCTGGGGCTGACAGCTGACGTGGAGTTTTTCGGACCCTAGCCGCCACCATTTACCCACAGATGGTGCCGAGCAGAGGGCCACGGAGCGGCGTTGGACGCTGCCGACTGAGTTCGCCGCGTGCCCGCGGGTCCGCCTGCAAGCCGTGATTGGTTCCTACTTGGCGCCTCTGACTGACCGCACTTTCTCTGGCCCACCGCCAGGTTGTGCAGCCGCGGCGACTGACCGCCGACAGCGTCCATCCCGCTACCCGCCGAGCAGGTCGAGTCGCACCCGACGTTGCGGGTTGTCGGTGTTGAGGTCCACGAGCACGATTCGCTGCCACGTCCCCAGCATCAGCGACCCACCCTTGACGGGAATGATCACCGATGGGCTCACCAGGGCGGGAAGGACGTGGTCCGCGCCGTGCCCGGTGCTTCCGTGCCGGTGCACATAGCGATCGTCGCGAGGCAGCAGCGTGTTGAGCGTGGCCACGAGGTCCTCCTCGCTTCCGCTCCCCGTCTCGATGAGAGCGATCCCGGCGGTGGCGTGCATGGCGAACACCGAGACGAGCCCGTCAGAGCCGCCGCGCACAAATGCGGCCACGTCGTCGGTGATGTCGACAACCTGGCGCGTGCGTGTGTCGACCGTCAACACCGTCGACTTCATCGGTAGATCCTCTCTGTGACAGCGTCAAAATCGCGTCAATCGTGAAGGGCGGTACCGGCAGGGTATGCTCGGGTCACCGTCGGACTCTCGATCTGGAGGGAAGCGAATGTACCGTCGGCCCGTCCCGCTGGGCTTGGTCGTCTGGATAGTGATCGGTGTGATCGTGGCTGCGGCTCATCACTACTTCGACACCCTCAGCTCCGTCGGCCCCATCCTGTCCGCGATCGTGGCCGTGATCCTCTGGCCATTGGTCCTCTTCGGGGTGAAGTTCGCGATCGCCGTCACCACTCACTGACGGAACGCGCCCCGCGCATCAGGCACAGCGCGGAGCTACCCCTCCGCCTCCTCGCGCAGGCTGGCCAGGTCGATGACGAAGCGATAGCGCACGTCGCTCCGCAGCGTCCGCTCGTACGCCTCGTTGACGTCCTGGATGCGGATCACCTCGACGTCGGACACGACGCCGCGTTCGGCGCACAGGTCCAGCATCTCCTGGGTCTCTCGGATGCCTCCGATCACCGAGCCGGCCAGCCGGCGGCGGCCCTCGATGAGCGCGTTGGCGTCGAGATTTGACGGTGGCGGCAGGCCGACAAGCACCATGGTGCCGTCCCGGCGGAGCAGCCGCAGGTAGGCGTTGTAGTCGTGCTCGGCCGACACCGTGTCGAGGATGAAATCGAAATGCTTGGCGTGCGCCGCCAGGGCATCGGCGTCCGACGTCGCCACGAAGTCGTCGGCGCCGAGCCGCGCAGCGTCCTCCTGCTTTCCCGGCGAATGGCTCAGCACGGTGACGTGCGCGCCCAGCGCATGGAGGAACTTCACACCCATGTGGCCGAGGCCACCGAGGCCGACCACCGCCGTCTGCGCGCCTGCCGGCGTCGGCAGGAAGTGACGGATCGGCGAGTACGTGGTGATGCCCGCACACAGCAGCGGCGCGGCGCCGTCCAGCGGCATCCCGTCCGGGATCCGCAGCGCGTACGCCTCGTCGACGACGATTCGCTCCGAGTAGCCGCCGTACGTCGGCGTGCTCCCGTCGCGTTCGAAGCCGTTGTAGGTGACGGTCATGCCGCAGCGCTCGCAGTACTGCTGTTCGCCGCTCAGGCAGGAGGCGCATTCTCGGCACGAGTCGACGAACACGCCGACGCCGACCGTGTCGCCCACCTTCCACGCGGTGACGGCCTCGCCGGCGCGCGACACCGTGCCGACGATCTCGTGGCCGGGCACCATCGGGAAGATCGAGCCACCCCACTCGTCACGCGCCTGGTGGATGTCGCTGTGGCAGACACCGCAGTAGCGGATGTCGATGACCACGTCGTGGGGCCTCGGCTCCCGGCGATCGAACTCGAAGGGACCCACCGGGGATGTGGCGTCGGCGGCGGCGTAACCGCGGGTGCGGA
>JANWHI010000131.1 GCA_025450495.1 Candidatus Dormiibacter sp.
GCCTTTCAGCGGCAGATCAGGTGGGCGCCTTGATGAGCAGCCACACGTACGCCGTGTAGGCCACCAGCGAGCCGAAGGCCACCAGGTAGGCCAGGGACAGGGCCGAGACCAGGCTGATCCTGTCGAGGTGCAGGTTGGGCAGCTCACCGATGATGACCCCGGCGACGAGCAACATGGCGCCGCCGCAGAGCATCTCCATCCCGGTGGCCACCAGCAGGCGCTTGGGCAACGGGCCGCGGGTCGCGTACAGCGATCCGGTCGCCCACGACAGTGGCGACACCAGCACCAGCAGCATGTGACCGGGGTCGGCGGCACCGCCTCCGGGGCGGAGCAGAACGGCCGTCCCGAGCAGGCCGACGCCGATGCCGACCACGGCCACGCGGCGCAGACGCTGGCCGAGAAAGAGCGCGCTGAACAAAGCGATGAAGAGAGGGACGGTGGCGACCAGCAGCGCAACCGTTCCAGAGGGGACGAACTGCTCGCCGTAGACGACGCCGCCGTTGCCACCGAGCAACAGCAGGGCGCCGGTGACCGCGGCAGCGCCCCACTGGCGGCGACCAATCGGATCCCTCGCGCGGGCGTTGCTCATGCGAGTGGTGATGGCCAGGAGGATCGTGCCGGCGGCAATGAAGCGAATGCCCGCCATCAGCAGGGGCGGGATGGTCTCCGACGCCAGGCGGATGAACAGGTACGTGCTGCCCCAGATGACATACACGATGGCGAAGGCACCGATCACCCGGCCGCCCAGGCGATGGACGACGGTGGATCGAGCCAGGGTGGTCACTTCCGGTCACCCTACGGCATCGACGCGCGGCGACGGAGTCGTGGACGGCACCCCTACCATCGGGTGTCTGGAGGACGTGAGATGGCGGTTCAGGTACAGGCGATGCGCTCCGTCAACCCCGCGACGGAGGAGCAGATCGCAACCTATCCCGTGCACACCGAGCACGACATCGATGCCGCACTCGATCGCGCGCTGGCGCGCCGGGAGGGATGGCGGGCGACGCCCATCGAGGACCGGTGCCGGCTGGTGGCCGCGGTCGGCGGCATCCTCCGGCAGCGCCTCGACTCGCTGGCCGCGTTGATCACTGCGGAGATGGGTAAGACCATCGCCGAGGCGCGCGCCGAGGTCGAGAAATGCGCGTTCGCGTGTGACTGGTTCGCGGACCACGCGGCCGGTTTCCTGGCTGACGAGGCCGCCCCGAGCGACAGTCCGCGCAGCTTCGTCGCGTTCGAGCCGCTGGGCACGGTGTTTGCCGGGATGCCCTGGAACTTCCCGCTCTGGCAGGTGTTCCGCTTTGCGGCGCCGGGGCTCTGTGCGGGCAACTGCGGGGTGCTCAAGCACGCCAGCAACGTCAGCGGATGCGCGCTCGCCATCGGTGAGGTGTTCAGGGAAGCCGGCGTCCCCGACGGTGTCTTCGAGGTGCTGCTCATCCCCAACCAGCGCGTCGCCGCGGTCATCGAGGACCCGCGCATCAACGCCGTCACCCTGACGGGCAGCACGGCTGCCGGGCGGAGCGTCGCCGCAGCGGCAGGGAAGAGCCTCAAGCCGGCCGTGCTGGAGCTGGGCGGATCGGACGCTTTCATCGTCCTCGAGGACGCCGACCTCGAGGAGGCCGCAACCGTCGCCGCCAGGTCGCGTTTCCAGAACGCCGGCCAGAGTTGTATCTCGGCGAAGCGATTCATCGTCGTCGACAGCGTTGCCGCCGAGTTCGAGGAGCTGCTCGTCGAACGAGCCCTGGCGATGGTGGTCGGAGACCCAACGCGAGACTCGGTGACCATGGGTCCGCTGGCGCGCGGCGATCTTCGAGACGCCATCGAGCGCCAGCTCCGGGAGTCGCTGGCGATGGGCGCCACGCTGCGCTGCGGTGGCACACGTCCGGAGGGCCGCGGCTACTACTTCACCCCCGCCGTGGTGACCGGATGCACCGCGGAGATGCCCGCTTTCCGCGAGGAGACATTCGGTCCGCTTGCCGCGGTCATGCGCGTCCATTCCGCCGATGCGGCGATCGCGGCGGCGAACAACTCGGATTTCGGGCTCGGCGGCAACATCTGGACGCGTGACGAGGAGAGGGGCCTGTCGCTGGCGCGGCGCATGGAGAGCGGTGGTGTGTTCGTCAACGGCATGACCCACTCCGATCCGCGCATTCCCTTCGGTGGCGTCAAGGAAAGTGGCTACGGCCGCGAGCTCGCCGGCTTCGGCATTCGCGAGTTCGTCAACGTCAAAACGATCTGGTTGCCGCAAAAGGGTGCTGGGAGCGCAGCGGGTATCCTGACCGAGTGAGCCGTACCCGCTTCCGTGTACGTCCCAGCTCCCGCCGATTCATCGGCCTGATGATCGTTCTGGCGCTGGGCCTGCTGTCCGCTAGCGCAGCACCCCTGATTTCGCCGCCGCACCTCGCCCCGTCGTCGGACGTCCCGGACGTCGTCAGCGTTCCCAACTCGGCCGCGGAGCTGCCGCCGGCGAGCTACCCGCCGGGTCTCATCACCGTGGTGGCGCCGAGCGGCGCGCTCACCATCCCCATCCTCCTCTACCACTACGTGCTCCCGGTGTCGCCGAGCTCGCGCGATGTCACGCTCTTCAATCTGTCGATCTCGCCCGCGATGTTCGCTCGGCAGATGGCTCTCCTACACGTCGAGGGAGCCACGCCCATCAGCCCGGCAATGCTGATGCAGGCGCTGGCCGGCGAGCGGGCTCTGCCACCGCATCCCGTGATGCTGACGTTCGACGACGGCTATACGGACTTCGCCACCGCCGCCGCGCCCGTGCTGCTCAGGTACGGGTTCGTCGCCACGGACTACGTGGTCAGTGGATTCGTCGGCCACTCCGGGTACATGACCGCGGCACAGGTGAGGCGGATGGACGCAGAGGGGCTGGTCATCGGTTCACACACCATGCACCACCTCGACCTGGCCACCGTCTCGCCGGCGGTGGCGCTGGCGGAGATCGACGGTGGCAAGGTGGCGCTGGAGCAGCTACTCGGCCATCGCGTCCTCGACTTCGCCTACCCGTATGGAGGCTTTGACAGTGCGGTCGTGCAGCTGGTGCGCGCCGCCGGGTTCCGCGACGCGGTGACAACGATGGGCGGCGACACGCAGACGCTCGTCGGCGCCTTCGTGCTGCACCGCACGCACATCGGTGGTGCGCTGAGCCTGGCGAGCTTCGCTGCCCGCGCCGGCCTCCCGCCGCCGACCGCCGCGCAGCTGGTGGCGATCGACCGCGCTCCCGCGCGGCTTGCGTGGCTGGCCTCTCGGCTTGCCAACTGAGCGTCAGCCGGGTCGAACCGGGCGCGGGGTACCCGGGTCGTATCCCGAGCAGGTGATCACCGGCAGTCGCGGGTAGCGCGGGAAAGCCGGCTCGGACTCGGCGCGCGCGCACATCCAGAATTGCGAGCGCGCCCCGCGAACCGTGCGGGCGTGCTCACAGGTCGCGCAGAGACCGGGCCTTGCTTGCGACACTGCGGTGAGCTCGACGGACGGCCGGACGGGAAGCACTGACGACCCGGCGCGGGAGCCGGCTGAGGGCCATGCGTGCCGGGAAAGCCCCGGCGTTCTGGAATCGCTCGACGGGCCAGCCCCGCTGCGCGGCCGCCGCCGCCAGCGCTCGATCCGGGTTGACACAGACGGGGTTGCCGACCTCGCTGAGCATGGCCAGGTCGCTGACGAAGCTGTCGCCGTACGCGTACGACGTCGTCAGGTCGACGTTGTTGACCTCGGCGAGGTCGCGCACGGCTGCCGCTTTGGCTTCGCCGTGGCAGAAACGGATGATGCGGCCGGTGTAGCGCCCGTTGCGCAGCTCCGCATCGGTGGCAGCGACTCCGTCGACACCGAGGAGGTTGCCAAGCTCGCTGATGAACTCACGAGGCGAGGACGACACCAGGAAGACGAGGTCGCCGCGCGTCCGGTGCCACTCGATCCGCGCGCTCGCCTCCGCGTAGACCCGCGGAAGCACGTAGAGGGGAATGGTGCGGTGCCCGAAACTCTGTAGCCGTCCCGCCTCGATGCCTTCGACGAGCGCCCCGACACCGCGGACCGCCTCGCGGATCTGCGTCTCATCGAAGCCGTAGAGGCTGAAGCGTGCCTGCGTGAGCAGCGAATGGAGCATGGCGCGGGTCGGCAGCAGGCCGGCGCGTCGCATCGGCCGCGCGACGTGGAGCAACGACGAGCCGCGCAGCAGCGTGCGATCGACATCGAAGAACGCGGCCCGGCGACGGGCGGGCCTGGTCTGCTCGTCTACCATGCGCGGGATGTCCGCTGTTGCGAGCCGCGCTGCGGTCTCCACGCCAGCCAGTCTACGGGCCACCGGTGAAGATCTGCTGTCCGCGGCAGAGCAACGGATCTCCCGGTCGCGCAACATCGAGCACTGGCAGCCCGGCCTGGCGCGATGGGATGCCGAGGTCCTGCTCGCCCATGTCCTCGATGTCGAACCCGACGATGACAATCTTGCCGAGTACCAGGTGAGCAAGTCGCAGCGGCGGCAATTCAAGGCGCTCGTCGAGCGCAGGTTGACCGGAGAGCCGGTCAACTACATCACCGGTCATTTCACGTTCTGCGGGCTGAGACTGATGGTACGGCCAGGGGTTTTCTCGCCACGAACCTCCAGCGAGCTGGTGGTGGAGCACGCGGTGCGCGCGCTGCGGCGGCGGCGTGGCCGGCGCGTGGGGGTCGATGTGGCCACCGGTTCGGGCGCGATGGCGCTGGCCATCGGAGCGCAGGTGCGCGGCAGCGAGGTGTGGGCGCTGGACATCTCGCCGAAGGCGGTCAAGCTCGGTCGGGCAAACGCCCGGCAACTGGGGCTGCACAACGTGGCGTTCGCGGTCAGCGACATGCTCGGGGAGCTGCCCTCGAGCCTGCGCGGCGAGGTGGACGTTTTCACCATCCACCCGCCGTACGTGGCTCGCGACGAGGTGCGCAGCCTGCCCGTCGAAGTTCGCAAGTTCGAGCCACGCGGCACCCTGACCGACGGGTCCGAGGACGGTCTCGGCCTGGTGCGCCGCCTCGCCGCGGACGCACCATCGTGGCTGCGACCCGGAGGGTACGTTCTGGTCGAGATCGCTCCGTACCTGGCGCGGTCGACGGCCACGGTGCTGCGCCGGGTCGGGCTGCGTGAGGTGCGGTCGAACCGTGACAGCCTCGGGGTCACGCGCGTGGTGGCGGGACGGATGTGAGCGAGCGGGCCTTGCAGTCTGTCGGGCCGCCCTGGCATCGGCCGTTGCGCGGGCGCCTCGACGACCTGGTCATTGACAGCGAGGCGTTGCGCGGCAACCCGCTCGGCGACCCCACCGCCCGCCCGCTGCTGGTGTACACGCCGCCGTCGGTGGACGATGCGTCAGCGCGGCTGCCGGCGATCTACCTGATCCAGGGTTTCACCGGGCAGGTCGACATGTGGCGCAACCGCAGTGCCTTCCGCCCCAACGTCATCGAGCTCATCGACGCGCTCTTCAGCGATCCGAGCGTTCCACCCTGCCTGGTGGTGATGGTCGATTGCTGGACGTCGCTCGGTGGCAGCCAGTTCGTCGACTCCCCCGGCACCGGCCCCTACCACACCTTCCTGTGCGACGAGGTGGTGAGCTTCGTGGATGCGCGCTTCCCCACCCTGGCCGATCCAGGTCACCGCGCCATCACCGGCAAGTCGAGCGGTGGATACGGCGCGATGATCACGCCGATGCTGCGTCCCGATGTGTTCGGCGCGATGGCCACGCACGCAGGCGACGCTCTCTTCGAGCTGTGCTACTGGAAGGACGTGCCCGACGTGGTGCGCGCGCTGCGCGACGAGTACCTCGGGTCGTATGACAGCTTCCTCGCCGACATCCGCACCCGTCCGATGATGTCGCAGCCCACAGACGCCATCCTCATCAACATGTGGGCGATGGCCGCAGCGTACTCGACCGATGACGACGGCACCGTGCGGCTGCCGTTCGACGTGCGCAGCGGGCGCATGATCCCAGAGGTGTGGGAGCGGTGGCTGGCCTGCGACCCGGTGCGCATGGTGCCTGGCCACGCGGACGCCCTGCGGTCGTTGCGCGCCATCTACATCGACGCCGGGACCCGCGACGAGTGGTTCCTCGAGCTCGGGGCGGTGGCCTTCCGCGACGCGCTCACCGCCATCGGCGTCACCGATGCGCATTTCGAGCTGTTCAACGCCGGCCACATGGGCATCGAGTACCGCTACCCGACCGCGATGCGCTACCTCGCCGAGCACATGGCCGCGCCGCGACCCTGAGACTCAGCGCGCCCGCGCGGTCAGCGCCGGCCGGAGCCCGCGCCGACCTGGGCGCGTTCGTCGGCCTTGGGCTCGGGTGACGGCTGGCGCGGCTGCGGCACCACGACGCGTGGCGTGGACATGGGCGACGGGCCGGGCGGAGCGGCGGGACCGGGCCGGCGGTCGTCGTCGTCCCCCTCGTTCTCGTCCGAGCTGGCGGCGGTCAGGTAGAACGCGGAGAGCGAGCCGAGGAACAGGGAGAGGGTCAGCGCCATCGGCACGGTCAGGAAGAGGTCCACCTTGCCCTGCATGCCGATGAAGGCGAGGATCAGGAACGTGACGACCACGGTGGCCGCCGGAACCACCCACACCCAGAGCGTGCGGTCGTCGCGCTTGGCCCCGAGCCGGTGCTCGAGACGGCGCAGCGCCGGCGGCAGCCAGCCGAAGAGTCCGCGGCCAGGCTGTTCCACGACCCCATCGTACTCCCGAATATCCAGTGGCCAGATCGGTCAGGAATCGAGAAGCGCCGTGGACGAGCGGTACCTAGCATGGCCTGCATGGACAACAACACCACGACAGGAGTGACCATGACCGCCTCTTCCGCCACGCAGGGAATCAAGACCGTTCTGCATCCCATCTCCGACCTGGCCAAGGCCAAGCCGCTGTACGCGGCGCTGCTCGGCGTCGAGCCACAGGCCGACTCGCCCTACTACGTCGGCTTCGAGGCCGCGGGCCAGCAGATCGGGCTGGTGCCAGGCGGTGGGCCGCAGGCGATGAGCTCACCGGTGGCCTACTGGCACGTGGCCGACATCGAGGCCAAGCTGGCCGA